>CAIYGI010000145.1 GCA_903925685.1 uncultured bacterium | reverse complement strand
TGTATTCGTTGTAGGCATCCTGATCGAAGACGGCGGCGATGTCTTTCGTGTCGAAGACCTGGGCGAAGAGAAAGGATGCGCAGGTGAGTCCAAGCGCCGAACCCAACAGAATGCTCCACCGCTTTTGGAGAAATGCTTTTGCCATTGTCGAATCCTTCCGATTTTTCCTCGCGGCCCTCCTTCACTGACCTCTCAAAAAAGAGGGGCGTGACTACTCACGCCCCAACACAGGCACGGGAATGCCCTTCAAGGAACGCTTTCGGCACGCCCCAGGCGGGGTGTGCGTCGAGCGCCATCCTTCGATCGAAATTTCCCGTTTCGTTGTGGACAGCAGCCGATGCCGCAAAATTAATTTATAGTGTTCGTGTCGCTATTCAATCGTTCGTATCTCCTCGTCATACGTAGTCCACACAAAACCCCGTCATAACAAAACGAAGTAAGAACCACATGCAGCAGGATTGCAAGTCTTTTTTAGCGGCATCTTTTTTAGTGCATTTTTTACCGGAGCGTCATGTTGTTTTCACTGGGTAATGGGTCTGGGACGTTCGCTTTTCTGGTCTCGCGAAATGACGGAACCTGATGTGGACGGGGATGATCAAGGATACCACGTCTCACACAGTGAAGGCCGCCTATCGCGCATGTGGGGAGGCAAGGTTAGTCGGATTGGTTTCGCCGATCCGTTCCAGTGCGATTTTCACATAGTCCGGGTTAAGTTCGATCCCCACGCACTCGCGGCCATACTCGCGGCAGACCAGACCGACGGTGCCGGAGCCGAAGAACGGGTCCAGCACAGTGGAGCCCGGATTCGAGCCGGCCAGCAGACACACGCGCACGAGTTCCGGCGGGAAGACGGCGAAATGCGCGCCGTGAAAACCGTTTGTGTTGATGTTCCAGACCGTGCGGCGATTTTTCGCCTCCTGGCCGTTCGCGGACGGTTCGCGGATGGCCTCGAAATCGTAGAAATACGACTCCGATTTGCTCATCAGAAAAACATACTCATGCGCCCGCGTCGGGCGGTCCTTGACGGACTCCGGCTGGCAGTTGGGTTTGTTCCAGACAATATCCGACCGCAGAAACCAGCCGTCCGCCTGTAGGGCGAGCGCCAGCCGCCACGGCACGCCGATCAAGTCTTTGGGTTTCAATCCCTTCGGCGTCGGCGGGCGGTAACTCATGGCCCGTCCGGCGTTCTTCTTGTCCGGCGCGCGCCAGCGCCGGTCCCCGCTGGTGTAGGAATCGCCGATGTTGAGCCAGAGCGTGCCGTCTTCGCGGAGTGTGCGCCGGACTTCGCGGAAGATGCCGACCAAGTCGGCGATATAGGCGTCGGGATCGTTCTCCGCGCCGATCTGACCGGCGATACCATAGTCGCGCAGGCCCCAATAGGGCGGACTGGTGATGCAGCATTGAAAAGTGTTGTCCGGGATTTGCGCCATCGCACGGCGGGAATCCCCCTCGACGATCCGGATGTCGTTTTCGTGATAAACTTCCCTGACACAGGCTTTGCGCTTCGCACCGTGTTCCATCGGGTAAATCGTTGTTGTGCCCGTCTCTCGATTTGGCCGCAGGCGATGAATATATTCAGCAACTGCATGACTTGACGACGTTTCTTCGCGCCGTCCACTGCCATTGAGAAGTTCGTCGGCGGAGACGCCGAGCGCCTGTGCCAGGCGCGGCAGAATGGTAGTCGGCGGGTGTTCCGTCTCGCCTTCGTAATAAGCGATCATCCGTCGTGAAACGCCGAGCTTATGAGACAGCTCCTGTTGCGTGAATCCGGCCGCCTTGCGTAACGCGACCAGCCGGTTTCCGAAACCAGAAATATCGGTTGTACACTTCTTGGGCATAGGCCCCTCCACGGTTCTTGTCGACCCAAGTATATGCAAGATTTTCGGCCATCCGGCTTTGCCTGGGTCAAGCGTTCGCTTCGATGTACGTTATTCGTACATTATGATGCCGCGAAAATCAAGCTTCTTTCAATCGGAAGTGCGCATCTGCGAATCGTTATATGCAGGTGGGAAGCAATGCAGAATGCGCAGCGTGGATTTGGAGGGACGACCTCCGTGTCGTCCGTGAATCAGCCGGAGCGGGAGGAACGGACGGGACGGAGCCCGTCCCTCCAGAAGACAAGGCGCATCCGCAACGATTCGCAGATGCGCCCAAATCGGAATCACTGTTCACCGTTCACTTTCCGCTCTGCCTTTTTCATCTCCGCTCTCAGGGAAAACGCATCTAAATTCAAAGCGAACTGATCTGAGACACCTTAAAGTTTCTTAATATTTATTCCATCTGGCGGCTTTTGCGCCAGCGGCGCGACTGACGCCTGCAACCAAAGTAAACCGCAGATTGACGAATATTGAACCGCAGAAAATCGAAGTCAAAGCGTCCTCCACAGTTGCTTAAAGCGCCTCAAAGCCGACGGCGATTCTTTTTTGCGTTCCGATTCCTTCGTAATTCGGACCTCATTATTCGTCAATCCGCGGTTTCCTTTGGCATTTCGAGCCTTTTGCAAAACTCCCGCGGACGACACGGAGGTCGTCCCTCCATTGTTGAAAACAGGCCGTTGTCTCCGTTTTCTGGAGGGTCGGGCTCCGTCCCGACCGCTCTTGTGGGAGTTTTGCAAAAGGCTCTTTCGTATAGGTGAATTAGATGCGTCTGCCCTGATTCCGCGCTTGTCGCGCCGCGGCCGGATGGGCATACTGGGGTGCGATGACCGACCCGGCGCGTCCGGGGTAGTCGAGAGGATTGCGCCGATGAAAAAAGACGATCTACGGGAGCGCGTCGATTCCCTCTCCACCAAACTGGCGGAAATGCGAGGTTATCTTTGACGTCGCCAACCGCGCGCGCATGGTGGAAAGCCTGGAACACGAGACCAGCGCCCCTGATTTTTGGAACGACGCCGGTAAGGCCAAAGCCACGCTGGACAAGATAGCGCAGCAAAAAGTGGTCTTGACCCCCTTTCGCGCGGTCGAGAAAGCGGCCGAGGAAGCGGCCATCTTGCTGGAACTGCTGGAAGCCGATCCCAGCGCCAACCAGGCGACCAGGGATGAGTTGATACGCGACCTCGACCGCGCCGACGAAATCCGGCTGCGCCTTGACCTCCAGATGCTGCTGGCGGGACGCATGGACCGCAATGGCGCCTATCTCACGCTGCATGCGGGCGCCGGCGGGACGGAGTCTTGCGACTGGGCGGGCATGTTGCTGCGCATGTACCGCCGCTACGGCGAGGCGCATGGTTTCGAAACCGAGGTCTTGGACGTGCAACCCGGCGAAGAAGCGGGCATCAAGAGCGCCACGCTGGCCATGCACGGCCCCTTCGCCTACGGCTATCTGAAGGCCGAGCGCGGCGTCCACCGCCTGGTGCGGATCAGTCCCTTCGACTCCGCCAAGCGCCGCCACACCTCCTTTGCCTCGCTCGATGTGGTGGCGGAGCTGGAGGACGACGTGAAGGTCGAGATCGACCTGGAGGATTTGCGGGTCGATACCTTCCGCGCCAGCGGATCGGGCGGCCAGCACGTCAACAAAACCGACTCGGCCATCCGTCTCACCCATCTGCCGACGGGCATTGTGGTCTCCTGTCAGGCGGAACGTTCGCAATACGCCAACCGCACCAAGGCCATGAAACTGCTGGAGGCGCGGCTCTACGAATACGAAGCGGACAAAAAGCGCAAGGATTTGGAGCGCTTCTATGGCCAGAAAGGCGAAATCGCCTGGGGCAACCAGATTCGTTCCTATGTCTTGCAGCCTTATACGATGGTCAAGGATCACCGCACGGATGTCGAAACCTCCAACGTCGATGCCGTGCTGGACGGCGACCTGGACCGTTTCATCGTGGCCTACCTGAAACAGTTGCAGCAGCAGACGGCGCTCCAGCCGCCGGCGGCGGGGGGTGTGTAAAACCATGAACCTGCCCGGTCAACCGGAACCGATCGTCCCCGCGCGTCTGGCGCGGCCGTTGCTGCTGGCGATCTCGGCGCCTTCGGGCGCGGGCAAAAGCGTCTTATGCGCGCGCCTGCGCGCGGATTTCCCCGCCATGGCCTACTCGATTTCCTGCACCACCCGCGCGCCGCGCGGCGGTGAGCGGGACGGGCGGGAGTACCATTTCCTGGCTCAGGAAGCCTTCGAGCGCAAAGTCCGGGCGGGCGAATTCCTGGAATGGGCCGCGGTGCATGACCATCGCTACGGCACCTTGCGGGCGCCGGTGGAAGCCGAACTGCGGGCGGGCCGGGATGTGCTGATGGATATCGACGTGCAGGGCGCGGCGCGCATTCGCGCGGCGGCGCGTGGCGAAGCCCAAAACGGCTTGCTTCAAAGGGCTATTGTGGATATATTTGTGGTGCCTCCGTCTCTTGAGGCCTTGCGGCAGCGTATGACCGGCCGTGCCGAGGATGCGGAGGCGGAGATAGAAGTTAGGATGCGCAATGCGGCAAAGGAACTGCGCCGCTGGCGGGAATATCGGTATTTGCTGATTAACGACCGCTTGGACGAAGTCTATGCGGAACTAAAGGGCATCGTTGCGGCCGAGCATTGCCGCAACATGGATATCGAAGAGTCATTATGAGCGCAGCCAAACAGATCGTTCTGGGGGTGACAGGCTCGATCGCCGCGTACAAGGCGGCCGAACTGCTCCGGCTGATGGTGCGCCAGGGCTGGGACGTGCAGGTCATTCTGACGGAAGCGGCGCAAAAATTCGTCGGCGAGTTGACCTTTCGCAGCCTGAGCCGGCATCCGGTCATGACCGGGATGTTCGATAATCCCGAGGTCTGGCAGCCGGAACACATCGCCATCGCGGAGCGGGCGGACGTGTTCGTCGTGGCGCCCTGCACGGCCCGGGCGATTGCCGGCATGGCGCAGGGACTGGCCGACGATTTGCTCGGTTGCACCTATCTGGCGGTGCGCGCGCCGGTGGTGATCGCGCCCGCGATGAACGAGCGCATGTGGACGCATGCCGCGACCCGGGCCAATCTGGCGGCGCTGCAGGCGCGGGGCGCGCAGGTGGTGAGCCCGGGCGAGGGCGAACTGGCGTGCGGAACGGTGGGGCTGGGACGGATGGCGGAACCGGCGGCGATCATGGAAGCGGTGACGCGAGCCTTGGCTGCGTCTGCAATATCTTAGAGGAGCCCGTCGTTATGAAGAAACAGGTAGTCTATGCGCTGGGACTGATGGCGGTGGCGGTGTTGGTGCTGATATTGACCAAGGACACGGTCAATGTGAACATTCTGGGCCACGAACTGCGCCATCTTTCCGCATCGCTGGTCTTTTTCGGTTGGATGGTGGCGGGCGTGATCATCGGGGTGTTGTTGAAATAGCGCGGGTTAAGTACCCGAATAACAAGCCTTCTATATGGAACCAACCGTCAAACTTACCGGCTTCGAGTTGATCGAATTGATCGGCAATGGCGGTATCGGCGCCGTCTGGAAGGCGCGTCAGCTTTCTCTCGACCGGATTGTCGCCATCAAGCTGCTGCTGCCGGAGTTCGAGCGCGACAAGGAGGAAAACCGGCGGCTTGTCTTGGAAGCGCGGACCGCCGCCAAGTTGAAACACACCGGCATTGTCCAGGTTTACGACGCCAACGAGGAGAACGGCGTCTTTTTCATCGTCATGGAGTATGTGGCCGGCTACAACGTCGGCGCCTGGCTGCGCCGCAAGCACGTCTTGTCCGAAGCCGACGCGATTACCGTCGGCATCGCGGTGGCGGACGCGCTGGATTACGCCTGGCGCACGAACAAGTTGATCCACTGCGACATCAAGCCCGACAACATCATGGTGGATACAGATGGCACCATCAAGGTCGCCGATCTGGGGCTGTCGCGAACCTTAGATACGCGGGCGGATTCGCCGGATGACGACGTGCTGGGGACGCCCAGTTATATGGCGCCGGAACAGGTGGAAGGCCAGGCCGACCTGGACTGCCGCACCGATATTTACTCGCTGGGCGCGACGATGTACCACATGGTCACCGGCCACCGTCCGTTCCAGGAGGTGCCGGACCGCAAGGCCGCCGATCTCCAGATCAAAGGCCATATCCCCGACGCCATCGATCTGAATCCGGCGCTGACCACCTCTTTTTGCGCCGTCCTGGAAAAGATGCTCGCCAAAAATCGGGACGATCGCTACGCCAGCTGGTACGCGGTCGGCAGCGATCTGCGCCTTGTTTTGGGTCATAAGACGCTGCAAACGCCGTTGTTGGCGTTAGGCGCCAGCACCATGCAACGCAACCCGAGACGTTCGCTGGATCCGATTCACATGGTGGCGCAGGCGGGCAAGTGGATCTTGATCGGCGGACTGATCCTGATTGCGCTGCTGACAGTCATACTGCTGGCAAAACCGCTGAAGACGTTCACGAACGCTGTTGCGATTCCGGCGCCTGTTACGTTGTCGCCGACGCCTTCCCCGTCCGCCCTGCCCGCTGCCGCGTCCTCTTCGCCCGCCACGCCCGCCACGTCGGCGGTTTCTGCCGATCTCGCGGATTACGAGGTATGGCAGACATGGTATCAAACCCACATGAACGACTACGAGGAGTCCTTTGCGCGGCTGACCGAGATCATCAGGAAGTATCCCGGCAGCGAAGGCGCCGCGAAGGCCGGCCGCGTGATGGCCCCGTTACGGAAACAGCGCGAAGTGGCCATAAGTGCGGCGTGGAAACGCCTGGAAACCGAAGCCAAAGAACTGGCGGAAAAGCAGCAGTTCGCCGAGGCGGCGCGCTTGCTCGACGACTACGCCGGTCCCTGCGCCGCCGCGTTGCTGACCAATCGCGCGGCGCTGGCCGGAACGTACCGGTTCAGCAGTTCCAAACGCCAGGACGAGCAGCGCGTGCAGGACGAGCAGGCGCTGCTGAACCGATTGGGCGCCTTCCTGCGCACCGGGGCTTGCGTGGCCGCGCGCGCCGAAATCGCGGCGCGCCTGGCGGCGGCGCCGCCGCCGGGTGCGGTGTTGCAGGACAAACTGACACGCATCGCGACAGTGATCGCCGCGGCCACCAATTGCGACGCGCGTGTGCTGGACACGTTTGCCGCACAGGTCGGCCAATCGCTCACGGTGGAGATGCCGAGGGGCAGCCAGACTTTACGAATTGTGTCGGTGGACGGCCGCCGCGTGCGGGCCAGGACGACAGGCGTGGAAGCCGAAATCGAATTTGGGCCGGCCGACCTGTCGGCAACCGAGCGGGAACGCCGTTTTTCGTTGTATAACGACGATGCGGCCTGGTTCCGCCGTGGCGTCGCCGCCGCCAGGGAAAACAATACGAATGCCGCCCGGGCGGCCTTCGGAAAAATCGGCCCGCCGCTCGGTCCGCTCTTGCTGGGCCAATTCGATTTGCAAAGCAAACTCAGCGCCGAGACGCAGGCGCAGGCGGCCTGGCATGCGATACTGGAAGACGTCGGGCTTGATTCGGTCGCTGGTGGCGACGAAGCGGTAATGCCTGATGCGGTGGGCCGGTTGCTTTTGAGCGTCGGGGTGGCCGGCCAGACGAAAAAGAAGATGCAGGCGTTTCGCGCCCAGTATGGAACGTCGCTTGCGGCGCAGCGCGCCGCGCCGGTGTTCAACGCCCTTGAGCGCGAGTGCGAGCGCATACTGCAGGATGTTGGCGGACGCGCGACTCCGTCCGCCTCGGCCACGGCCATTCGCGGCGAAGAATTAAAGCGCGCCCTGTTGGACGCCAATCCGGACGTGGAGCCGTACGCCGTCACTTTCGACGAACAGAACGAGCGGGTGGTTGCGATCCATGTGCGCGCCGACGCATTGCGGGATCTTTCACCCGTCGCGCATGCCGACAGTTTGCGCGAGATATCGCTGGAGCCCCTGGAACGGGACACGCTGATCGTGGACGTCAAGGCGTTGTCGCGCCTGCCGGAACTGGCAACCTTGCGACTGTCGCGCGTTTCCATTCCCGACCCGGCGGCGCTCTCGGACTTCAAGGTGCAGGATCTGACGCTGGAACGCGCCGGCTTGAGGGATTTGCTGTGGGCTAAAAAGATGACGCTGCGGCGCCTCGATGTGAGCGGCAATCGCATCAAGGATTGCTCCCCGCTGCGGAGCATGGAAGGGCTGGAGTCGCTCTGGTTGAACGATACCGGCCTGATTAATCTGGACGGCCTGCCGCTGCGCCGGCTGCACGAGCTTGGGATTTCAAGGACTTCCGTGCGCGACCTTGGCCTGTTGCGCGAGGCGCCGCTAAACCGCCTGGACATGGCCGGCATGAAGATCGCGGACTGGTCCTGGCTGCGCGGTCTGGCCCTGAAGCATCTGGATGTCTCCGACAGCAGCTTTCGCGAGCTGGCATTGTTGAATCGCATGCCGTTGCAGGAGTTGATAATACGCAATACCGGCGTGAGCGATATAAGCGCCTTGAACGCACTGCCGCTGGTGTATCTCGATATGTCTGGCACGACGCTGCAGGACCTGAGCCAACTGCGCGGACTGCGGCTGGAGGATTTGTCGCTGGCGCGCACTCGCGTAACCAGCGGTTCGCTGGGCAACCTGGCCGGCATGCCCCTGCACCGTCTGGATCTGTCCGATACCGCGGTGACGGATTTGAAGGCCTTGAAAGACCTGCAGTTGGTCGACCTGAACCTCACCGGCACAAGGGTCAAGGACTTTACGCCGCTGATGGGCATGCCCATCGAATATCTCAGGGTCACGCTGGATGAAAGCAAGAAAAGCTCCTATCGCGCCCTGCGTCCCCTGATGCGCAGTTTGGCGTCCTTGAAGGAAGTGAACGGCAAGCGGGTGGATGCCGCCATGCGCGGCGAAGAAAACTAGGCGCGCAGGGAATGGACGTAGGGCGGGCGCAGAATCCCGCGTTCGCTGACGATGGCCGTGATCGCTTCCGCCGGCGTGACGTCGAAGGCCGGCGCATAGACGGCCACGCCATCGGGCACAACCGGCCCGCCGCCCGCCGGGCGCGAGACTTCCGCCGCGGCGCGTTCCTCGATCGGAATTTCCGCGCCGGAAGAGAGGCTGAGGTCGAAGGTTGACGACGGCGCCAGCACGTAGAACGGAATGCCGTGCGCGCGCGAGAGACAGGCCACGCCGTAGGTGCCGATCTTGTTGGCGGTATCGCCGTTGGCCGCGATACGGTCGGCCCCGACCATCACGACATCCACGAGCCCCTGCCGCATGACCCAGGCGGCGGTGTTGTCGCAGATCACGGTGACCTCGATGCCCGCCTGTTGCAGTTCCCATGCCGTGAGCCGCGCGCCCTGGAAAAGCGGACGTGTTTCGTCGGCATAAACCTTGATGCGTTTGCCCTGCTCCGCCGCGACATAGATGGGCGCCAGCGCGGTGCCGTAGGCCGAGGTTGCCAGCCCTCCGGCGTTGCAGTGTGTCAGCACCGTCTGCCCGTCGCGCAGCAACTCCGCGCCGTGCCGCCCGATGGCCCGGCACATGGCGTCGTCCTCATCCCAGATCAGTTGCGCTTCCCGGACCATGCGCGCGCGGAACTCCCGCGGATCGAGCGCCGCCGCCGCGCGCGCGACGCGACGCATGCGGTCGAGCGCCCAGAAGAGATTGACGGCCGTCGGACGGGAGGTCGCCAGATGGTCGGCCGCCGTTTCGGCCGCCGCGACCAGGGCCGCGGTCCGGGAAACCGTCTCCGCCTGCACGCCGCACACGACGCCATACGCGGCGGCAATGCCGATCGCCGGCGCGCCGCGAATCTGCAAGGTGCGAATGGCACTCCAGATCGTTTCGACATCGGCCGTGCGAATACGATCCAGATGCGCCGGCAGGCGTGTCTGGTCGATGAAAACCAGGCGGCCGGGCAGGGAATTCGGCGGATTGTCGGGCTGCCACTCGAGGGTGCGGATGGGCATGCGATGACTCCTGGCTAAAGTGCCGGACGAACTACATAGAGCAGGGCGAGATTGACGCCGTTGAAGATGGCATGCATGCAGACAGGCGCCCAGAGCGAGCCGGTGTACAGGTAAGCCATGGAAAAGCCGACCGAGACGACAAAAAGCGGGGCCAGCGAGGGCAGGTGCAGATGAATGGCCGCGAATATCAGCGAGCTCAGGACGATGGCGGGGCCGGTTCCCAGGCGGCGCAAGAGCACCGGCAGCACAATGCCCCGGAACAGGCATTCCTCGAATAACGGCGCAAGAACTGTCGCCAACAACAACATGTAGGCCAGCGTCCGCGGATCGCGAATTTGAAGCATGATCTCGGCCACGCTCTGTAGCGATGGCGCGATGCCCGCCCGCAAGAGGATGAATTGGTAGATCACGGCGGTTGTGAAAAGCAGCGGGAGCACGGCCAGATATGTGACAGCCCCGCCAAGCAGGCCGCGCCGGGCCTGGTTCCGTCGCAGATTCAACGCCCCGGCCGGTGTCAGTCCCCGCCAGCGCAGATAGGCGTAAAGCGCCAGCAAGCCGGAGCCTTCGAAGATCAGGCTAGCCAGAATCAATTGCGGCACCCTGGAGCCGTGGTCGCGCGGCAACCATCCGGCGTGCGTCGCAAACCAGTCGCCACCCCAGGCCAGGACTTGCAGACTTAGCAGCGACAAGATCACGAACCCCAGATCGGGCCAGCGCCAGGGACCGCCGGCCAGCGTGGCCCGGCAACGGAACCAGTCGGGAGGACGATGCACGAGACGCACGGTCACGACAAGGGCGGCGATCGTGCCCAGCACCATCAGTCCCGCGTAGAGCATCACCGCGGCCAGGACGGTTTGTTCGTCGGCCAGCGCCGCCAGGCTGGTTTCCGGGTACATGCCGTGTTATCCGACGGAGGCGTCGGGCTCGACGATCTCGCGGATCGTGTAGATGGGTTTGGATTGCGACTCGTGATAGGTGCGGATTTGAATTTCGGCGAGCAGGCCCATCGAGATGAACTGCAGGCAAAAGAAGATCAGCATGAATGCCGTCATGACCCAGAAGGGACGCTTGATCAAGTCGGCCCCCAGCGTGGTGCCGAAGATCCAATAGGAAAGGTGGCCCAGCACCATGGCGGCGATGATCAGCGCGCCGGCGAAACCGCAATAAAGGCCCCACTTGCCGAAGACCTGGATCGGCCGCGTGCTGTAGCGCAGCTGGAAATTCACCGTGAACAGGTCGAGGATCACGCGCAGCGTGCGCGAAATGCCGTATTTGGAGCGGCCGAACTGGCGCGCATGGTGGGTTACGACAACTTCCTCGAGACGGCCCCCGACCCAACTCGCCAGCGCCGGGATAAAGCGGTGCATTTCCCCGTAGAGCCGGATGTTTTCGACGATTTCGCGCCGGTAAGCCTTGAGCGTGCAGCCGTAGTCATGCAGCCGCACGCCCGTGATGCGGCTGATCAGTTCGTTGGCCAGCATGGAAGGCAGGAGACGGCTCAAGAAGGCATCCTTGCGGTCGCGGCGCCAGCCGCTGACGACATCGGCCCCGGCGTCAATGCGCGCCACCAGCGCCGGAATGTCGGCGGGATCGTTTTGCATGTCCGCGTCCAGCGTGACCACGATGGCGCCGCGGGACTCGCGGAAACCGGCGCTCATGGCGGCCGTCTGCCCGTAGTTGCGCCGGAATTGGATCAGATGCAGATGCGGGTATTTTGCGCGCAATTCGCGCAGCGCCTCCCAGGTGCCGTCCGTGCTGCCGTCGTCCACCAGCACGATCTCGAACGACCTCCGCATCGGCGTCAGCGCCGCGTGCAACGCTTCGACCAGCGGACGCACGCTCTCGCGCTCGTTGTATACCGGAATTACGACTGAAATCTCGACCATGCTTGCCTCGCTTGACTGGCGCCGCCAGACGCAGTTCCTTATATCATGTCTGCCGAACCCTGAACACTCTTCAAGAACGGCGGCGCACGATGGCTTCCATGAGACGCCGCCCGATTTCGCGATAATCCTTCTGGGTAAGCACGCTCGAACCAACCATGGCGTACGGAATTTTCAGCGTCAGGGCGGGGACCTGGAGCACGCCATGCGTAAAGTCATAGAACGTGGCCGCGTTCGAATCCGGCGCGGCCTCTCCGCCGCGTTTGAACTCGCCGGCCGCGAATTCCGCCTTCAGTTCGTTCTGAATTGCGTTCGCCCAGCGCGTTTCTTCGGCGGCGAGCGGGTCGGCGGCGGCATTCGCCGTGCAACTGTAGACGCCGTCGCGTTCGCCGGCGCCGGCCGCGCGCAAGTCGAACGCGAGGATCGGCCGGCAGCGTTCCTTCCAGCGTTGCAGGTCCTGGCGCAGCACGCGCGTTTCGTGCCGCAGGGGCGGCTGGCCCCAGGCGCGCGTTAAATCGCAGGGGCCACGGCCGTTGCCGCCCAACACGCCGTCAATTCCGGCCAGCGGCACGGTCCACACGATGTAGCCAGCCTTGCGGACCTGGGCGAGCTGGCGCAGCAGGCCGTCCAGCACCCACGACCCGGGCGTCTCGCCGGGATTCTGCCGGGCAATTATATAAATGCCCGGTTGCGTGCCGCCGGGGGCGCCGACGCCGTTGCTCAGCCGCACGATGCGGTGGGCGGCCTGGCTCAAGCCGATCACGTCGCGCTGCCAGTATTCCTTCGATCGGTCGATCGTGGCGTCCACGTCCGTCGGCCCGTAGGGAAAGCACAAGGCGACGTCGGTATGCGGCGCGGGGTGTCCGATGTACCATACGGCCTGCCGCCGGCCGTCGGGCAGTTGCACTTCCTCGCCCTGCTTGAGGCGCATCCACGACTGCCCCGTGGGCTGGCAGACCGGCGCACATGCCGACGGGTTGCCGCCGCCGGGCAGATTGTCGAAATGCCGCCAGACAAGGCGCACTTTGTTCGTGCGCGGCGGCTCAGGTTGAGTTTCCGTGAGGCGAAAATGGAACCAGAGCGCCTCGCTTCCGCCATCCGGATCGGACGCGAAGCGCACTTCCGGGATTTCGCCCGTTTCGTCGATTTCCACATCGGCCGCGTTTCCATAGGGGATGCGGCTGTTGACTTTTAGGCTCATAGTGTGCGGTTTCCACGCTCTTAACCCGGCAACGGCATTCATGCCTCCTTGGCGAGTTCCTTTTCCACGAAAGTCCGGATTTCGTCCGTGGTGGGCAGTTGGAGTTGATACTGCGACACGAACAGACGGTTGTCCAGCCCGGCGAAATCCATTTCTTTGCGGCGGCTCCTCCGTAGCAGTTTGTCTGTCATTTTGCGGCCTTCACCGATAGCGGCATGAGGTTACACCAACCGCACCTTGCGCGTCATCTACCTTCCATCCTTAAGCAGTGCTGATAGTCATGCGTCGCCGCGCGGCGCCGGCGGCCGCGCGCAGAGCAACGTTAGCGTGAACCACAAGGCGCTGAACGGCAGCGCCCCGCCGACCCAGCAGAAGAGTGAGGCCATCCACCAGTCAATCGGGATTTCACCGCCATTCCCGGAGAAAACCGTGGCCCGCAACGCCGCGGCGAGCATGGAACCGAACAGCACCAAGAATATCGCTTGTCCCTTGCGGCGCGACCAGAGTTCGACCGCCGAGAACAGCACAAGGCCGTAAGTGGCCCCCAGCAAAACATGGAGTAAGAGACCAAAATCACGCGAAAATTTTGCGAAGTCATTATTCGTCCACGGCCAGAGAATGTAGACATTGGCGCACAATAGTCCGCCCACGACGCCGGCGGCCATGCCGGCGAAAAGCGTCGGTCGCCAACGCGAGTCGGCGTTTGTAAAGCCGCGCCAGCGCAGCCAGCGGTGGCCCAAGGCCAGCGCTATGGCCAACAGTCCGCCGCGTACGGCCATCTGGTCATTGAACGCGCCGGTGGCGGCGCCGGCGCCGGCGGCGAGCAGGGGATACAGGACGTTTAGAACTCCGCGTCGGTTCATTCGCTCAGCTCCTTCGGGCGGTCGGGACCGCCCCGCATGACCATTTCAAAGTAGCCCGGCAGCGGTTCGGGGCCGGCCTCGCGGGCGATACGTTCGCTCACCTCGGGCGGCAGCGGGAGGGGCTGACCGGCGGTGTGGCGTGCCACGAGCGCGTGATGGCGCTGCATGAAGCAGTGCGAACGGGGATTGCCTCCGAACGCGGTATTCATGCGCGTCCAGATGGCGGCCAGCGGCTCGCGCGCGAGGTTGCCAAAGCTGAGCGGCGTGAAATCGCAGGGACAGACCTCGCCGGCGGCATCCACAAAAAAATGCTGTGTGCCGGCGCCGCAGCCGAAAAACTCGGGACTCTCGACCTGGTTGAAGGCGCAGACCTTGGGCCCCCGCCCGCGGCGGTTGGTTTCCACATGAAAGCGGCGCAGTTCGCGCACCTGCGCGGGGGTCAACCAGGTGGCGTCGGGGGCTTCGGCCAGGCGTCCGCAGGGCATCGGTTCTACGAGCCGCAATTCCTGGGCGCCCAGCGCTCCCGCGAAGGCATGCAAGCGGGGCAGGCGGCGCTCTTCCAGCAACGCGCGGGTGGCGACGGCGCCGATGATCGTATACAAACCCGCGCGTCGGGCGGCGCGCACGGCGCGCACGGCGGCGGCGTGCGCCCCGGCGTGGTTGCGCAGGCGGTCATGGACTGCGGTATCGGCGTCGTCCAGGCTGACGCAGAAGGCCCACAGTCCGGCCTGTTGCAGTGTGCGCAAGACGGATGGTTCCGCGCCGGCGCCGGAACTGAAAACGATCGTCGCCGCGCCGCCCGCAGCGGCGGCGCGCACCAATTCGGGTAGATCGGCGCGCATCAGTGGTTCGCCACCGGTAAAGCCGATCAGGCTGACGCCGAGTTCGATCCCGCCGCGGATCGCGTTACGCCAGACATCCGTGGATAGTTCGCCGCCGCCGGCGCGCCGCGCCAGACTGCAATGCCAGCAGGCGTAGGGGCAGGACGCGGTGACGGCGAAGTAGGCCGAGACCGGGCTGATCCGGCGCACCGACAGCATGTTGGTGAAGAGCCGTTCGTAGGCGGGGCTGGGGATGGGCGGCAGAAACGAATTAAGCACCCACTGTCCGCGGTGCCAGGTCAGGCGTTCGCCGTCGAGCCAGCGCGCGACGAAGGCCAGCACACCACTGTTTGGCAGCGCCCCTCCAAACCGTTTGTCCACCGCCGCCGGCATGCGCCGGATGCCACGCCGGCGCAGTTCACCCAGCACCCGTCGTGGCGTTCGAGTAACCCGCGGATCGAGCATCATCGCCGCCAGCGGCAGGATTAGGCGAGGGTTCATGCTTGTATTCTACCCCTTTTCTTGAATGTTCGTTCGGAGGATCATGGCAGAATAGTGGTGGAAGACGGGGGCGTGGTTGGCTTGCAGCAGGGACTCGAACTGGTCCGCCACAGGTCCGGGGCGATCGAGGGGTAGAAGGCGATCGAAACCGGCGAGTACGCCGGTGCGCAGCAGCCATGGTAGCCAGGGGGAACCGTTGGGGGGCTGCACCGGCTGGCGGCCTTCTTCCTGCCAGACGACGGTGAGTCCGGCGCGCGCGGCGGCGTGGTTCAGTTCGCTGGCTGAGCGCGGAAAGCGCGGTCTGGTGACGGCTTGCAATGCGTTGGGATGGCTGGTCATACAGCGTCGGAAAGTATCGAAGACCGGCGCCATGGTGTTGCGTAAATTGACCACGAAAGCGAAACATCCGTCTGGGGACAACGCTCGCGCGGCGGCACGGAGGATGGCGGCGGGTTGGGAATAGCCGAGCGACCAAGTGGAAACGATCAGCGCGGTGCGGCGGGGTGGCTGGACTTTCAGGAAGGTCAGCATGTCGCTGACAATGAATGCGACGGAGCGTCCGGCCAGTCGGCGGCGGGCCTGTTCCAGCATGCCCGGTGACAGGTCCGTGAGCGTCCATGGACCGGGAACGGCATCGAGAAGGCACGCCGCCGCGTAGCCGGTACCGCAGCCCAGATCGATCGCCGGTCCGCTGGGCATTGGGTTGGGGAGGTGGGCGAGCAGGCGATCGGTGACGGGTTGCAGGCGGGTAAGCCAGCAATGGTCATAGTCGGGAGCGATGCGGTCGTAACTGGCGGCCTGCTCACGCGCGCTGAGCCAGCGTCCGCGAAAGATTAACCCTGCCACGCGCAGATTCAGACGCAGTGCCGCAGACGCCCAAGACCAACCGTGCAAATGGGGCATGAGTTACATCGGCCCACAGCCGGTTACGTACAGCAGCATTGCAAGGACGAGGGCGAGCACAACAGCGGTGATATTCACGCGGACCTCCAAGGGGCTGGGCGGATCGAAGTTGCCGTCACAGCTGTTAATAGTATGCCTGACGATCGGTTACGGAACAAGGCCGAAATTTACTAATGGGCTGTCGCGTGTTGCCAATTACATTCAACCTGTTTACTCTATCGGGGTTTGCCCGGGAAGGCATGGAGAACCAATGTGAAAAATATCACTGGAATATTTCGTGCTGTGAGGCTTTGCCGGGGCGTGCTGGGTTTGGCTGTGCTGCTGAGTTTGGCGGGCGGCTGCGACAACGGTGGCGGCGGCAAACCGATCGGCGAGGGCCATGACTTCGGCGCCAACGATCCGAATCTAGTCGTGGCATTTGGCGACAGCATTACCTCGGGAATTGACGGATCCCCCTCCTATGCGCCGATACTCGCGGGCATGATCGGCAAGAACGTCCGTAAGGCGGGCTTCCCGGGACAGGAGAGTTCCTTTGGGCGGAGCAAGATCGGCGGCGTGCTGGCCGGCCATCCCGGCTTTGTGCTGGTGTTTTTCGGCGCCAACGATGCCATCATGGGCGTCGATGAGGCCGATACGATCTCCAACCTGCGCGATATCGTGGTGTCCTGCAAGAACAACCAGACGATTCCCGTGCTGACGACGCTGACGCCGATGATCGGCGGACACGAAGTCTACAACGGCGGAGTGGATGCGCTTAACCCCATGATCCGCGAGCTGGCGATGGAGCAGGAGGTTCCGCTGGCCGACGTCAATGCCGCCTTCTCCGGCCATCCGGAGTACTTGATTGACGACGGGTTGCATCCCACCCAGGCCGGCGCCGAGGCCATTGCGCAGACTTACGCCGATTTGTTTCTGTGACGTTGTGGTCTATTCCCGCTGCGCGGATTCAGCGCCGTGGGTCGGCACGATCACCAGCGGGATGGCGATGGCGTGACGGACGGGCGTGACCGTCTGGCCGAAGATCAGATCCTTCAACCCGCGGTGACCATGGGCGCCCAGCACCAGCATGTCGAAATCGTTCTCATGCACGGCATCGATCAGCGCTTTGGGCGGATCGCCATACAGCAGTTGTGTTTCCACAAGCAGATTGCGGTCCTCGATTTCGCGCGCCAGTTGCTCAAGGTAGGACTGGTCCTCCTCGCCGTGCAGGCTGCGGCTGTCGCTTCCAAAGAGCATTGTTCCGGGCGTGACCACGGCGTGCAACAGCGTGAGTTTGGCATTGTGCGCCCTGGCCAGGCTCACGGCCGTGCCGAGGATCAGCGCGTCGCCCGGGCTGTGTTCCAGGGCCACGGCCACGTGATGCACGGCCGGCGCCCGCAGGGCCGCGCTGACGCTGCGGCTGAGCGTGACGCGGCCTGACGGCCAGACCGGTCCGGGCCGCACCAACGGCAGGACGATCAGCGCGATCAGGCTCGCGGCGATTACGAGCGCCACCAGCGCGACCGGCGTCCAGGCCCACCACGGGGCGCCGCGCAAAAGTTCCGCCACGATATCGGCGGCCAGTTTCGCGTTGAGCGCCACGATGATCGCGGCACAGCTCCAGGCCAGCAGGCGAACCCAGACCGGATTGATAAAATCGCCCATCTTGCGCCGGTCCGAGGTGAACTGCACCAGCGGCACGATGGCGAAGGGCAATTGCAGGCAGAGCACGACCTGCGAGATAATCAGCAGGCGGTAGAGCCCGTGATCGCCCGCGATCAGAATCACGATCACGGCGGGAAGCAGCGCCGCGCCGCGGGTGATCAACCGCCGCAGCCAGGGACGCAGGCGGATGTTGATGAACCCCTCCATCACGATCTGGCCCGAGATGGTTCCGGTCAGCGTGGAGCTTTGACTGGCGGCCAGCAGTGCAACGCCGAAAGCGATCGGCGCCACACGGCTGCCCAGCAAGCCTTCGAGCAGCATGCCGGCCTGCTGGAGTTCCGTCACCACCAGTCCGTGGCGGTAAAAGACCGCCGCGGCGGTGATGAGAATTGCGGCATTGACAAAGAAAGCGCCGTTTAAGGCAACCACCGCATCGATCAGATTATACCGGCAAGCCTCGCGGCGGCCGGTCTGGGTGTCCGCAATCAGGCGCGACTGCACCAGCGCGGAGTGCAGGTAGAGATTATGCGGCATGATCGTGGCGCCGACGATGCTGACCGCCACAAAAACGGCCCCGGCGGGCAGGCTGACGGCGAATCCCTGCGCCACATTGCTCCAGACCGGCCGCGCGATGAGCACTTCGATGCAGAACCCGATGGCGATGATGCCGACCATCATCAGGATGAAGGCCTCCATCTTGCGCACGCCGAAGCGCTGGATCAGCAGCAGCAGGAAGGTGTCGAGAACTGCCACCACGCAGCCCCATAGCAACGGCAGACCGAAGAGCAGATTCAATCCGAGAATGGTGCCCAGCACCGAGGCCAGGTCCGTGGCGGCAATGGTGACCTCGGCGAACCACCAAAGCACCCAGGTGGCGGAACGCGGGTAGGCGGCGCGGCAAACCTGGGCCAGGTCGCGTCCGGTCACGATGCCCAGTCGCGCCGCCAGCGTCTGCATCAGGATGGCCATCAGGTTCGCGATCAGAATCACCCACAGCAGCGCGTAGCCGAACCGCGATCCGGCTTCGATGTCCGTGGCCCAGTTGCCGGGATCCATGTAACCGATGCTGACCAGGTAAGCCGGGCCCACGAACGCCAGCAGGCGGCGCACCCAGCCCCGGCGGCGCACGCTGACCCGCGGCGACTCGCCGTCCAGATAGGCGGTTGCGTTGGCTTTATGGAAGTTCTCCATACGGTCAGGATTGTAGCATATCGAACCATGTTGACGATCGGGACATGCTGCGCCTAATATCTGTGCCTGCAACCGTTTGTGGTTAGGCTGGTGAATTAACGGTTGAACTGCCTGAGCCGGGGTGGAGCAGCCGCGAGAATTGTGTTGGCGAATAGTCGTCGGGAGGTTCGAGCATGTCGCGTGTATTCAATTTTGGAGCGGGGCCGGCGGGGTTGCCGGTCGAGGTATTGGAAGAGGCGCGCGACCAGCTGCTTGACTTTCAGGGCAGCGGCATGTCCATCATGGAAAGCAGCCACCGCGGCAAGGAGTACGACGCGGTTCACCAGGAGGCCATCGCCAACCTCAAATCGTTGCTGCAACTCGACGCCGATCATGAAGTGCTCTTCCTCCAGGGCGGCGCCAGCATGCAATTCGGCATGCTGCCCCTGAATCTTCTCGGCGTCGGGCAGACGGCGGACTATATCCACACCGGATCATGGGCCGGAAAGGCCATTAAAGAGGCCAAGCTGATCGGCAAGGTGCATCTGGCAGCCGACGTCAGCAAGGCCAGGCCCGCCCGCATTCCGAAGGTCGGCGAACTCGCGCTGACCCCCGGCGCGGCTTACGTCCATTTGACGTCCAACGAGACCATCGACGGCACGGAGTGGTGGGAATTCCCCCGCACGGAGTCGCCGCTGGTGGCCGACATGTCGTCGGACATACTTTCCCGTCCCTTCGACGCCAATCGGTTTGGACTGATTTACGCCGGGGCGCAGAAGAACCTGGGCCCGTCCGGCCTCTGTTTGGTCGTAATCCGCAAGGATCTGGCGGCGCGATCGCCGGCGACGCTTTCCAGCATGCTGCGCTACGCGACGCACCTGGAGGAAAATTCTCTCTACAACACGCCGCCCACCTTCGGCATCTACATCCTCATGCTTGTCACCCGCTGGATCAAGGCCATGGGCCTCGAGAACCTGCACCTCCGGAACCGCGAAAAGGCCGCCAAACTTTACGCCGCCATTGACGGCAGCGGCGGCTTCTACCGCGGCACGGCCGCGCCGGAGTGCCGCAGCAACATGAACGTCACCTTCCGGCTGCCCAGCGAAGCGCTGGAGGAACAGTTCGTCAAGGAAGCCTCCAAACACTCCATGAAGGGACTGAAAGGCCACCGCTCCGTTGGCGGCATCCGCGCCTCGATCTACAACGCCTTCCCCGCGGCCGGGGTGGACGCGCTGGTGTCGTTCATGCGGGAGTTCCAGTCCAAGAACGGATAATATGATCCCACGCTATACCGGCCCCGAGATGGGGGCGATCTGGACCGACGAGAATAAGTTCGCCACCTGGCTGCGGATCGAAATCCTGGCCTGCGAGGCGATGGCCCGGCGCGGAGAAGTGCCGGCCGCGGACCTGGCGCGAATCAAGGCCAAGGCCGCTTTCGAGGTGCCCCGCATCCTCCAAATAGAACGCAAGGTCAATCATGACGTGATTGCCTTCCTGACCAACGTGGCGGAGCACGTGGGGCCCTCGGCGCGCTTTATTCACCGTGGCCTGACCAGTTCCGATGTGCTCGATACCGCGCTCGCCGTGCAGATGGTGCATGCGGCGGACCGGCTGATCGCCGACGTGAAGGCCGTCCGCAAGGCCGCCGCGGCCAAGGCGCGCCGTTATAAATTCACCCCCATGATCGGCCGTTCGCACGGCATCCACGCCGAGCCGATCACCTTCGGGCTCAAGATGGCGGTTTGCTACGACGAGTTCGGCCGCGCCCTGCAGCGGCTCGAAACGGCCCGCGAAACGGTGCGTGTGGGGCAGCTCTCCGGCGCCGTTGGCACCCATGCCCACCTCGACCCCGACGTCGAGGCCTATGTCTGCCGCAAACTCAAACTGCGCCCGGCCGCGATTTCCACCCAGGTGCTGCAACGCGACCGCCACGCCGAGTACATGACGGCGCTGGCGCTGGTGGCGGCCTCCGTCGAACGCTGGGCGCAGGAGTTCCGCCATCTCCAGCGCACCGAGGTGCATGAAGTCGAGGAGTACTTCGGCGAGGAGCAGAAGGGCTCGTCGGCGATGCCGCACAAGAAGAACCCGATTACGGGCGAAAAGCTGTGCGGCCTGGCGCGCGTGATCCGCGGCAACGCCATGGCCGCCCTGGAGGATGTGGCGCTCTGGCATGAACGCGACATTTCGCACTCCTCCGTCGAGCGCATCATTCTGCCCGACAGCACCATCGCCCTGGATCACATGCTGACCCAGCTCGCCAAGCTGATCGCAAACATGCGCGTTTTCCCGGCGCGCATGCTGCAAAATCTCAACTTGACCCATGGCCTGATCCACTCGCAGCAACTGCTCCTGCTGCTGACCGCGAAAGGCGTAAGCCGCGAAGTGGCCTACCGGCAGGTGCAGCGGCACGCCATGCAGGCCTGGGAAACGGGCGTCGAGTTACGCGACCTTGTGGCCGCGGACCCCGCCCTTATGGAAAAGATTTCCCAGGCGGACCTGGACAAGGCCTTCGCGCTCGACGTGCATTTTCGGGACGTACACCGGACCTTCAAGGAGGTGGGATTGTCATGAACTCATCCGCTCGCAAACCGGTGGCCATTGAAAGCTGGACCATCCAAGCCGTAAACCTGTGGAACAAGCGCTGGTTCGTGCTGACCGGCGGCGTCTTCGCGCCCGGCCAGTTCAACCCGATGACCGTCTCATGGGGCATGTTTGGCGAGTTGTGGTCCAAGCCGGTGGCCATGGTCTTCGTGCGCCCAAGTCGTCATACGTATGGATTCATGGAACAGAACGACAGTTTCACGCTGTGCGCCTTTCCCGAAAAATACAGGAATGCCTTGCAGATATGCGGCACGATGTCCGGACGCAGTGGCGACAAACCCAGCCTGGCGGGGCTGACGCCGATGGCTTCGACCGCTGTCGCGGCGCCGTGTTATGCCGAGGCCGACCTGGTGGTGGAATGCCGGAAACTTTATTTCGACGACCTCAAACCGGCGCATTTCCTGTCGCCGGAGATCGAGGCCAACTACGGCGGCCGGGACTACCACCGCTGCTACATCGGCGAGATCGTGGCCGTTGGAACTTCAGAATAGGAGCCAAGTCAGGACTAAAGCAAAGAGAAAGCAAGGCGCGCTGCCAGCGCCTGCTGCTCGATGCCGTAGAAAGCGGCCAGATCGCGCACGCGCCGCGCCGCCGCATCCACGTCCCACGGCTGGCGTCGCTTGACCGCCGCGATCATCAGATTCTTGGCCGTATGCTCGGTGGCGACAAATTCGAACACGCGCGTTTCGTAACCGGCCCATTCCAGCAAGCCCGCGCGCAGCGCGTCGGTGACGAACTCCGCCTGGCGCTCGCGTAAAATGCCGTGCTGCAACGCCGCCGCCAGCACCGGCGGCGGACGAATCAGCGGCCGCAATTCCTTGTGACAACAGGGCGCCACGAGAATCAGCGCGGCCTCCGACTGCACCCCGCGGGCAATCGCATCGTCGGTGGCCGTGTCGCAGGCGTGCAGCGCCATCAGGATGTCGGCCTGTCCGGCATCCATCCCGGCGATCGTGCCCTGCTGGAAGCGCAGCCCGGCCAGTTCGTGCTGTACCGCCAGGCGATTGGTCAATTCCACCAATTCCGGACGTATATCCACGCCCAGCGTTTCGGCATGCGGCCAGCCATGTTCGCGCAGCCAGTCGTAAGCCGCGAAGGTCAGATAACCCTTGCCGCAACCCATATCCACAAGCCGCAGCGCACGCGGCGCATCGGCGGACTCAGGAACCACCCCCGCCGCCTCCAGCAGACTCCGCAGGATCTCCACGAATTTATTGATCTGCCGGAACTTGGCCTGCATCTCCTTGCGCACCGCGCCTTGTTCGTTGGTCACTCCCAGGCCGCACAGCCAGCCGGCCAGTTTGGAATCAACCGGGCGCTGTTTTTGATGGTCATGCGCTAACGATGGCGGGAGCGCCTCCGCGATCGGGACCAGCTTCAACGAGTCGCGGCGCCCAGCGTGCCGTTCCAGCGTCGCGCTTCGATCCGGCGTCAACAAATGCGCATTTTGGAAACCATCGCGCAGCAGCGCTTCCAGCAGCGGCGCCCCTTGCTCCAGCGTGACGTTGCGCGCCACGTCGCGCGTGGCATACCGGTAAACCACCTGTATCCGCATCCCCGCCTTGATAGTCACGGGGCGCACATGAACCCTGCGCAAGCCGGTCTCCGTCCCGGCATAGCCGCTGAATGATGCCTTGACCAGCCGCCCCGCCAGGATCGTCTGACGCAGGCATTCCACAAAGCGTTCGCTGGCCGGGAGGGTATTCATGGGCTGGGTGTACCGGCTACTTCTTGAAGAGATCGGAATGGGTTCCCATTCGCTCGAAAATCAGGCGCTCTTCTTCGATCTTATAGATGAGCAGCCAGTCCGATTCAATGTGGCAGTCTCTACGTCCTGCGTAGTTTCCGACCAGCCGATGATCACGGTGAATGGGGTCGAGCGATTGTCCGGACAGAAGGGTGCGGGCCATGATCTTAAACTTGTCGACGTTCTTCCCGCGACGTACGGCAAGTTTCAGGTCTCGTTCGAACTGCCGCGTGTAGACGGGCGTGTACATCAGATGCCAAGTTTTTTGAACAGGTCGTCTGCGTCCTTGCACAAGACAAGGTCGCGGTCGGCGTCGGTGGCATCGAATACCTGCTGCGTTGTCCGCGTCGGAACGACTACATCGAAGGGCAATCCATCGCGCAACTCCACCTGTCTGTAGAAAATCGTAATCGCCTGGGTCGAGTTCAGCCCCAGTCTGTGAAACACGTTCTCCGCGTTGTCCTTCAAGTCCGGTTCCAGTCGTGCCCGAACGGTGGCTGTCTTGCTCATGATGTACATCTCCCTGTAAGCGAAAACTGTAGCACACTCGGGCTACATACGCAAGGCGGACCAGATTCCGCCGACAGCGCCAGGATCGCCTGGCGCAGGCATTCCACAAAACGCTCGCTGGCGGGAAGGGCATTCATGGACGCTAATAATGATACCTGGCCTGTGCAACGAGCAGTTGGTTCTTCTCGACGGCATAGACGAGGCGATGCTCATCCGTAATACGACGGGACCAGAATCCCGCCATGTCATGCCGTAACGGCTCGGGTTTCCCAAGCCCTTCAAAGGGCTGACGCTCGATCTCTTCGATCAGGCGCACAATGCGGGCGGCGATCTTCCGGTCATGTTCGACCCAGTATGTGAAGTCTTCCCAACCCTGATCGGCGAACACGATCTTCATGCCAACTCCGGCAGCCTCCGCTCCGTTCCCTTGCCGGCACGAAGTTGCTCGATGGCACCTCGCAGACGTCTGGCATTCTTTGGGCTTCGCAGCAGGTAGGCCGTTTCCTCCAACGACTCGTAGTCCGCAAGGGCCATCATCACAACCGCCTGATCGCGCCTGCGCGTGATCACCACGGGGGCATGATCTTCGCACACTCGCTGCATGGTGCTTGCCAGGGTTTCTCTCGCTGCCGTATAGGTGATCGCTTTCATATGCACAGTATCCTGTACGGATTGAATGGACGCAAGCATTTTTTCCGGAGAAATTGGCAACCAGCGGAAACCAACGTGAGTCACGGGACGGGGCGAGGCGTTTCAAAACCCCAAATCCTCGGGCATGGGGCACGGTACGCTTCACAAAACTGGATGATGGTTACTACTGGGTTGTGGTCGTGAACTTTCGCGCGAAAAATGGTTTCGGCGGTTACAACTTGGAGCAGGGCGAAGCCTTCATCAGGAATGGCGAGGTTGTCCGTTTCGATCGACGCGGGAACCGATCTATTCAATCCCAAGTTGTCTCTCGATCAGTCTTGCCAGGGAGTCTCTGATTTCCGGGTGACGCGGAACAGGAGCCTTCCGGCCGTTTATCGGGTTGGTGTAGATATCGTGACGAGCACCATGGCGATGCAGGTAACATCCCCGGCGGGCAAGCGAGCGGACGAACTCATTTCGTTTCACACTTCTACCCCGACCTCGAGTGTCCGTGCTTCGGCATGCTCCAATTCCGGTGCCGACTCCTGCATCGCCCGGTAGGCATCGACAATGTTATCCTTCAGTTCATCCAGTGTCTCGCCTTGGCTGAAGACTCCTGGGATTTCCTTCAGTTTGCCTACGAACCACCCCTCATCCGTCCAGTACTCCAACGTGAAGAACCGCTTCATATTCTCACCTCCGACACCAGATTAACAGGTCTTTCCGGTTCTCTCAATCTTCTCTTCATCCCAAAACGTCCTGATCGTTTCCACGGGGTCGGTGCTTTCGACCAATTCATCCTGCCAGTACTGAGGGAACTTGCCGCGGTAGAGGCGATTCACGAAACGCTTGCACAGCAACATCACGAAGCCGCGGTCGGTTTCGGTGCGGATTACCCGCCCGCCGGCCTGCACGACGCGGTTGATGCCCGGATTGACGTAGGCGTACTCGAAGCCCTTGCCGGTGTGGCGCTCGAAGTAGGCGCGGATCAACTCCTGCTCCGGACAGACCATCGGCAAGCCCGGACCCACGATAAAGGCCCCGATAGCCAGGTGGCCGGGAAAGTCCACCCCCTCGGCAAAAACGCCGCCCATCACGGCGCAGAGCAGCAAAGTGCCGCTTTCGTTGGCGTTGAGTTCGCGCAGAATGCCGGCGGTGGACATCGCCGGTTCCTGCAAAATTACGCGAAAGCGCCCCTTCGGAAGCAGGTGCGTGACGGCGTCGCGGTAGGCAAAACTCGGAAAGAAGGCCAGGTAGTTGCCGGGCCGCAGGGCAATGGTGTCCGCGATGATCGCCGCCAATATCGGGGCGTCGCGTGCGCGGTTGCGGAAGCTCGTATCCACCGATGGCACCGCCACCAGCCGCCGGTTCTCCCTGGGGAAGGGCGAGGTGAGGTCAATGCGTGTCGTTCCGGGACCGTCCACGCCGAGCAGCCGCGCGTAAAATTCGTCGGGGGTCAGCGTGGCGCTCATGAAGGTTGTTCCGTGAAAGGCCTTG
This sequence comes from uncultured bacterium, assembly GCA_903925685.1. Lineage (GTDB taxonomy): Bacteria > Verrucomicrobiota > Kiritimatiellia > CAIKKV01 > CAIYGI01 > CAIYGI01. The sequence goes on along the minus strand of CAIYGI010000145.1, from coordinate 2,336 downwards.
AGAGTTTCGCGCAGCAGCGGGGCGGGATCGAGGCAGAGTATCTGCAACCGCCCGTCGGCATGCCAGAGACTGGCGAAAAGCTCCGGGTCGAGCCCGGCGCAGCGCGCGGTGTCCCGCAGGGCGAAGAGCGGCGTGAGCACGGGATCCAGCAGCCGCTTGTGTCCCTCCTGGCGCTGCGGCAGCAGACCGGGCGGACGCTCGCCGCCGGACGCCAGGTGCAGGTAGTAGTCGTAAAGCAGCCCGTCCACCCGCGCCCCGATCGGCCGCCAGAAATCGCGGTCGGGATCGGCGGCGTAGACCTCGCGCGCGCCCTCGTCGGTGGCCAGCCCGTCGAGCCGTTTGCGGCCATGGGCGCCGACTTCGCCCAGCAGCGCGCCGATCTCGCGCAACACCGGCGGGTCGGCCGCCGCGGCCAATTCAGCCAGCTTCGTACAGGCGCCGAAATCGATCTCCGGCGAATAGTAACCCGCCGCGCGTTTGGGCAGATTGTGGGCTTCGTCCGCGATTAACAGCAGCCGTCCGTCGGGTTCGTCGAAAAACCGTTTGAGCGCCACCGTCGGATCGAAGGCGTAGTTGTAGTCGGCCACGATCACCGTCGCCAGGCGCGTTAGTGCCAGCGCAGTTTCGAAGGGACAGAGATGTTTGGACCGCGCGGCGCGGGCCAGGAAGGCCCCGTCCACGACGCCCGCCGCGAGGCACTGTTCGTGGATGCCGCTGTGCTCCAGCCGGTTTTCCAGTCCATCGGCGTAGGGACATGTATCCACCATGCAGCGCAGTTCGTCGAGCGGACAACTGCGTTCGCGGGCGGTGAGCTGGATCGCCAGCGCCCCGCCGCCGGGCGGCAGGATCTTGCGCAGCGTGTCGAGCGCCAGTTGCTGCTGGGAAATCTTGGCGGTGACGAAGAAGAGCGTGCGATTTTCGCGCAGCGCCTGGCGCACGGCGGGAAAGAGCGCGGCCGCCGTCTTGCCGGTGCCGGTGGGCGCGGAACAGAGCACCGCATGGCCCCGCGTCATCGCGTCGGCCACGGCGTCCATCATGGTCTGCTGTCCGGGACGCACCACGGGGAAAGGAAAATGCAGCCGTTCGGCCAGCGAGGAACGCTCGCCCGCCAGCGCATGCTCGCCAAGTTCGCGGCGCAGCAGTTCGGAGAGACGCAGATCGAGCAGCAGTTCGTACTCGGACCAGTCGAACCCGATGTCGAAGACCCGCTCGCCAGTGCCGCGCACGGTCACGTAGCGCACGCGGGCGCCGATCACCGGCTCGCCGGCGCGGCGCAGCAGCAGGGCATAGAAGCCACACTGCTCGGAATGGGCCTTGGAGAGGGCGATTCCGGCCAGCCAGTCGCCGCTGCGCAGGGTGGACTTGAGTTCCTCGACCACCACCCCGTCGCCTTCGCGCCGAACCACGTCGGCGCGGCCTTCGATCGTCACCGTGTAGTCGCGCCAGCGCCCCTCCCAGCGCACCGGCACCTCGTACCGCAAGTTATCGCCCGCGTCCGGCGTGCGGGCGCGCCACCCAACGTGTGCATCGGTGCCCATGCGCCCGCGCATGGCGGTGCGGACGAGGGTTTCGGTGGGCTCGTCGCTGACCAGGTCGCCGACGGAGACCCGCAGCCGGCGGTGTGCAAAATCGAGTTCCATCCGTGTGACTTCTCAGGTGGTCATAAGGTTCTGCGTTTCTTCCCTGAACACCGAACACTGAACACCGAAAACCCTCCCTGCCTTGTCAGCGACCATTACGGCGCCAGCGCCTTGTCCAGATCCTGCTGCTCCTGGCGTGATACCTCGCGAATCTTTTGCGCGGCCCGCCGCCCGGCGTCCAGGTTGGCCTTGCCGGTCATGGCGTCCACAATGCTTGCCGGCGCAGGCGGCGCCGATGGTTGCACCGCGGCGGCTGGCGCCGGGGATGTGACGGCAGGCGGCGTGGCGGGGCATTTGCCGCCGCAAGGTTTGCAGCCGGAAAAAATCACAAGCGCCAGCAATGCGGCGGAAAGAGATGGTGTTGTCGTGGGAGATGGTGCTCCGTGTTCGGTGTTCAGTGTTCGGGAATGCAGTTATCCTCTGGGCTCAATTATCCCCTTTGCAGCCGTTTCCGGCAAGCATTCCGTGTTTACTGTTCACTCCGCGACCTCCGCCCTCGGGTTTTCCCGTTCATCGTTCATCATTCACCGTTCATCGTTCACCCCACCACCCCCTACTAACCCAAGTTTCGCGGGTACTCAACGGTTTCGGGCAAAATCGGTTCGATTTCAGTCGCAAGTCCCTGATATATCGTGTGGGTTTCGGTTTGTAGTGCCCATAAATGCCTGAGTTCCATTGACGCGCGTGGGGCCGCAG
>CAIYGI010000144.1 GCA_903925685.1 uncultured bacterium | reverse complement strand
TCTTTCCAGAAGGCTTCATCCAGCTTGCCGTCCAGTTTGAGGGCGGCGCTTTTACGTTCCACGGTCACCGCCCGCGGCACGTCCTTTATTCTCGTGACCAGTTTGTCGTGCAGTTGTTTCATCGGCTGGAGATACTCGGCCAGCAGGTCAACGCGTTTGCCGTACACCGTGTCCCCGGCGGCCTTGCGGGCTGCCGCCAACAGTTCGAGCGCCTTGTCGATCTGTTCCACTTTCGCCCCCATGCGCCGCCAGTTCGCCTCGGAATACTCGATGAAGGCTTTCATCTCCTTCGCCGCAGGCCCGTAGAACTTCTCGTAGTACTCGTTCAGCAGGGCTTCGATGTCCTGGTCCGCGTTCCAGTAATAGCGCATCGCCACGTACATATTCAGATGGTTGAAGCCCGGGGCGTGCATGTCGCCTAGAGTCGCCCCAAGCACCTTGTCAATACTCCCCCAACTCAGTTCGGTGTGCTCGCCCTCTGAGATGCCCTTCAACGAATGCAAGTCCTCGGCGATCGCGTGGGGGAAATAGGCCGGCAGATGCGAACCGCTCTGCAGATTATGGCTGTATGTATAGAGATTCCCCGGCGCCAGCTTGTCCAACCACTCCTTCCTGATCTCAAGCGCTTTGGCGCGCGTTTCAGGCTCGTTATACAACCCCCGCTCCACAAAAATCCCCACCATCACATTCGGACTGAATTTGGCGATCTTTAGCGGAGGCAGCGCATAACAGCTATACGCGCAGCAGGTCACTTTCCGATCCGGGTGCGTTTTGTACAGCTCCCGCGCCACGCGCTCGACAAAATCCCAGACATAATCAGACAAATCGCCGGACGTCGTCCCCCGTTCCAAAGTGCTCTTGCCTTTGCACAGATCGCACTGGCACAGTTGACCGATATAAAACCCGTCGTTGGGCATGAGGGAGAGATATTTCAGGTCTGGATAAATATCGAATGCCGTGCGCGCGAATTTAACGGTATTGTCGAAAAACTCCGGCGATGACAGACAAGTGTAGCAATCATTGTAGTTTGCGGATGCCGTGCCGGTCGCCCGCTGGCCGTTCCTGCGAAGCGCATAATATTCCGGATGCGCCTTCCGGACCTCGTCGCGCCAATACACACCGCACAGCCCGTGCGGATAGTGAATGATAGGGGTTGAATTAAAGCCGCTGCGCAGCTTATACAGCATGCCGTCCCGGGTGCCGGCTCTAAAAAGGGGCGCATAGCCGCCAAAATCCCGATACGGAAAATCGGGTTTGACGGTCTTGTCCACCGGGATCAGCGCGATCGTTTTCAGCTCGGGGACGATTTCGCCCAGGTCGCCGGGCATGTACCAGCGTACGCCCAGGCCGCGCAGAAACTCGTACACGGCGTTCAGCGTACCGATCTCGTCATGTTGCGACAGGCCGACGATCCGACTGTAGTTGGCCGCACCATCCGCCAGAGGATTCGGATTCCTCCAATGCTCGCCGGTGCGCGCGTCCCATTCCGGGGTGTCTTTGTAATTGTGGAGAGCATATTGGGGCAAGATAAAATCCTTATCATGGCCCAGGAGCACAAGATAGTCTTTGCCAGAGACCATCCGGAAGGCTCCGCCCTTCAAGCCCTCGTCTGAGATTTTGAGCTTGTCGGTTTCCGCGCTCCGGCCCACGTAGATGTGCGCCGGCACGTCTGCGCCAGGCATGTTCGTGATTGCCAGCTTCGCTCCGCCGATCTTTTCGATGTAGGCCTACAGTTCCGCAGAGGCCAGCTTGACCGCGCGCGTAGGCTGGGCAGCAATCACAATGTCCGCCCGCGGCTGCCCATCCTTGACCAGGAAGGTTTCGCCGAACACCGGTCCGGCAAACATGCCGCCGCAAACCGCCAGCACAAACACTACCGCGCCACCCAAACATGATAACCCGTTCTTTCTCATC
>CAIYGI010000143.1 GCA_903925685.1 uncultured bacterium | reverse complement strand
GCGGCCCCACGCGCGTCAATGGAACTCAGGCATTTATGGGCACTACAAACCGAAACCCACACGATATATCAGGGACTTGCGACTGAAATCGAACCGATTTTGCCCGAAACCGTTGAGTACCCGCGAAACTTGGGCTAGTCATGCCAATGCGGCGTAAGCATGTACACTATACCTTGCAGTGGTGACGTTACAACATCAACAGGGAACATCCAAACGTAGTTTGCATAGTGGCACCCTTGGACTAGGTGACTTCGCCTGTTCCACGGCAACTCGCCAGACCATTTGGCCGTATATCCGTTCGTCGGTCCGCTCATGTAGTTCAGAGTATATTCAACCCAGTTACAGCCGTGCGTGGACATAGCCCAGTACACTCGTAGTGACACGCGCGTTGGTGCGCCGTTAGAAAACGACATTGCCGTACCCGAAAGATCTACGGGGATGCTCCAGAAAGGTGCTTTGTCTTTCTTCTGTTCTGAAATAATAGTGACTTTCAGGTCGGAGTTCCTTGCAAGCGTTGGTGTGACAGGAAACAATAGTTGAAGGTCTTTATCGTTGTACATGAGATCGTGGATACGCAGACAATATATTCCGTTTGTCCTGGAAAGTGTTCCTGTCACCGTCCTAGGGGGATACGTCCAACCGGTCTTTTCGTACAACTTAAACTCGGTTCCTGGGTTTCGGTATCGCTCGATAATCTTGCCGTTGCTGTTCGTCAAGCAACCGGTTAAGACCATAGGCAAAAGCAGGCAAGTCAACACGCGATAGATGTTTTCTATTGTCGTCATGGGTATGTTGCCGTCGCCACTTGCTGGTTTAAGAAGAACCAGCCAGTCACGCAGGCAGTGACCTGTCATAACTGAAAAGGACCACCATCGAGTTTGTGACGGGAAGCCAGCTGTCGTCGATCACATGGAATGTGCCACCAATCCTGTCCATTTCTTTCTCATGTGGTAGCTTGTTGGCACACCAACACGTAAACAGAAGAAGAATGCCGCCAACACAACGCTTCATTTTATCCATCCCCGGTACGCAGTTGAACCAAAACCCTGTTGGTCGCGCCGCATCCGATGATGAGCCCTTGAACGGACTGCGCACGGGCGGCGGTCATGTCATCCTTGTTCACTGTGTCATCGCGGTTGATGTCTCCCTGCACATCAAGTCATCAGTCCGGGAAGGTGCCCGCCATGATATCGCGGTAGACTTCCCAAGTGGTCACCGCAACGCCGGGATCGTCGGGAAGTCCTTGGTGTTTCCGGTAATCGGTCCATGCCTGAACGAATGCAACCTTCTGTTTCGATTTGGCCGGGTCTTCGTTCGGCACATATTCGCCAGGGAAGTAACCGATGGCAGTACGAAACTCCGCCAGGCATTTGAGGCGCGGCAACTGTGGTTCCGCATAGTGCACGATTAAGGCTTCGTGGTCGTTCGCGTTCCAGTTCTTGGCCGACACCTTCCCGTCGTCCTTGAAGAACGAAATGTGTTCGCGCATGAAGGGCGTTTCATATGCGCCCAAGTACCAGTGTCGCACCATCTCCGAAACCGACTCCAATCCCTTCGGTGGATGTCCCTCGAACGCCGCCTGCATTTCCGGCGTCTTGTACTTCTCGACCATGGTCTTGCCGACAAGCCACATTCGCTCCAGGTATTGCTGTTGGGCCTGTTCGCCGCCCGAAGGAACCTCAAAGAGGCGCGCGCCAACGTCGTCATTCAGGATTTGCGCGCGACCGGCGGGTGTCTTCCACGGAACATCGAACCGGGCGAACTGGTTCGTAACGCCTTCCAGCGGGCAATTCGTGTCTACAAGCGCACGAGCGATTGCGTAAGTCGCGACCTCATGGCACCGTTTTGCCAGGAAGAAATTGCCATACCCTGGCGATTTCATCAGCCAATCGGCCAAGTTCATAACCTGCTGGATTGGTTCCGCAGTTGGTTGTTCGGCCTTCATTTCCGCCGCCCAGTCCTCCATGCGAAGAAACAGTGTGCCGCCAAAGCGGCGTGCAGCGATAACGGGATCCTGTTCAAACGACCGCGTTGTAATGTTCGTTGCGTACCATAGAGAATGCATCGGGGTCATCGCTGTCTTGTTTGAAGTGATGAACACCAAAAGTTGGCTTAGACTTGCCTTTGGTAAACTTGTGGAATAGACCCCAAGCATCATGGCGGCCCGACGTTCCGTGTTATCAGCAAACGTAGCCTGACAAGAAAATATAAGTGCCAGTCCAACAAACAAGTAGCGTCTCATTGTTATAGCCCCCTATTGTCAAAACGGATAACTTACTACTTCGTCAAACTCAATCCTGTCTCGAAAAAGAAATCCCGATGCCCTGCCGCTTCCGTAACCGCCATTTCCGTGTCCGAGTTGGATAATCGCAGCATCCCCTCCGGCACCTTGATCTTCAGCATTGAAGTCGTAAAGGTCTTCCACAATTCCCGTGAAACGACCATTTGTCAGAACGAGTTTCGTGTCAAAGAGGTCTTGTACCTTCTCAATGGTAAACTGGGCGGTATGCGACAATATCCGCCCACGCCCGATCGTTCCGTTGATGTCGTCGTCCACCCCGTTGTACTGAAGCGGTTCATCGAACGCGACAGTCGCGCCGGACAAATAATTGGCAACCCAAGGTAAACTCTCGTCAGGATGAGGAATGCCGTAAGCGGTTCCGTCAAGAGGGAATGTGGCGATCGTTCCAACTGGATTTGTGGCGAAAAATGCGTTGGCTACCGCAAGTACGTTGCTGTTGTAAAACAACTGGACCGCTGTTTTCATCTGGTACGAATTGCACGTTAGGTCTGCTAGCGAGGTGTTGGTGCCCCAGACGTATTGCTGAATGGATGCCGTGCCAGAAGAATTGAATGGCGCGCCCGCGTTGTGCGTCAACCAAATGCAGAATGGATCGGAGTAACAGTCAAAATTGACGGTGTTTGTCTGGGTCGGCAGTCTATCGGTGGCCACGGCAGATGTGTTCCCGTCCAGAAAAATGTGCAGAAGCGCCTTCGCATGCGGAATGAAAGGATCGTAGAATGCGTTATTGATGTAATCAACCGAATCGCCATATTTGGTCGTGCTAGCACCCTTGACGATGGCAGGCCCGATGATCTGGCCTGAAAAGTTTTTGACGTTTACCGGGCAAAGTACATCGAAAGAATCCAGCTCGCCGTTGCCGTTCACGTCCCAACCGCATTTCAAATCAAAGTCGACCAAGGCGCCGTCTTTGCTGGCGGTATGATCGAAGACAATGTTTACTGGTCCAGAAACTGGGAAGAAATCATATGTCACGATGGTTCCGCCGTCGTACACGGCATACATGAGTATGTTGCGCAATGATGCCGGTTGGTCGGCGACATCCAAAGTGACGTGATAGCGGTTATTAACCGGAGACTCAACGACATAAAGTTTGTTACTCGATGCAGGCGGTGGGTCATCCTTTGGTGTCGGGTTGAAAATCTGGTTCACCCGATTAGACGTTTCCCATAGTTCGTTTAAAGTTGCTTCGAGGGCGGTAATCGGCAAATAACTGTTGAACCCGATGCACTGCGAATCGTCGGCATAAGAATATGTCAGCGTCGCCGAGCCGCCGTCCGTGGCGTCCATATATAGCGCCTTATATTCCGGCAGGTACAAAATCTCGTCGTCCTGCCAAGTGACGGACTGGCCCGACACCAGAAACGGCGTTTCGCCGGAATAACTAGTCGGCGATTCCCACAACCGCACCGAACCGGCCGCGCCGCCGTCCAGCGACAACGTCACCGTGCCACTGTTCAGGGCGCATTCGGTCTGTAGTTGAACCAAAACGCGGTTTGTCGCGCCGCGACCGATGATGAGCCCCGGGATGGGCTGCGCGCGGGCGGCGGTCATGTCATCCTTGTTCACTGTGTCATCGTGGTTAATATCCGCTTGAACGTCAAGCCGCAGAACGGTGTAGGCATTGGTCTGGGGCTCCGCCCCGTACTGTTCCCCGATCTGCACATCGCCCAACGCATCGCTTTCCGTCTTTCCTTCCAGAAACAGGGTGCTGCCGTTATACATCACATTCGGCCCGGGGTTCCCGCCCGCAGCGGTCTTGGTCGCGTTTTTCCAGACGTTTATCTCGCCCGTGCCAGTCTGCGCGACCGTCACAATCCCGGTGGCCGGTTGCGCGAGCAACCATGCGCTACAACCCAGTAGCGACATGCCGACCGCGACCAGATCATCTTCGCCCGCCACGGAAGTTTCGCTGGCGTCAGAAGTTCCGGAAAGGTTGTCATCGTCGCAGTTCAACGGCAGGACACCCGTCCATGAGTACCCGCCCATGGCATTGGTGGAAGTCATGGGTTCAGAGTAGAAGGGATTGTTCCACGACTGGGAACCGTCATAATAGTGCCATGTAACGGTATCGGTAACGCCGTGAGTCATGCCGGTTGGTGTGAATTCCACGGTTTCATAGCCACAGTACGGGAAGCTGGTGACGGTTGGCAGCACTTTGTTGATCCACGTCAGGCTGCCGGAAACATTCGGCGTGACCACGGCTTGCGCCTCGAAAGTTGACACTTCTCCGGCCAGACAGACGTCCCCAATTTCATTGCCCGTGTTGGGATAACAGATCGTAACCTGGGGCAGTGTCAATGTCGCCGCCTGTGGCGCGATCGTAAACGGAAGCTGCCAGGTATTGGAGAATATACCCGATGGGTCGTAGAGTATCCCGGTCAGGTTCGTTGCGCCGTTTACGCACATGCGGGCGGTGACGGTGGCCGCGGCGGTATCCGTGGGCCGGGTATCGGCAAGGCTGAATTGGAATTGTTTGCCGGCTGGCAGGTGCAAGGTTCGCGAAACCGTGCCAATTCCCGCCGGGACATAAACTTGCACCGAGCCCACCCGAAGTTCCGCGCGACCTCGGTTGGTGGTGGTAAAACTGTTGTCGTTCAAGGTAAGTACGACATTGTAATCACCTTTGGACGAATCCACGCCAGTATTCGATTCCGAACCCTGCGCGTCCAAATCATCCGGCGTGCCGTCGTGATCGCTGTCGGGATCGAGCGGATTTGATCCGCACGCCAGTTCCTGCCCATCGGTCAGGCCGTCATGATCGGTGTCGGGATCCAAGGGATTGAGCCGCACCAGGGCCATGCTAAATCCCCGTCCCCCGGCGATTGCAACGACATTGCTAAGGTCTACAGGAACATCGCACGCCCCACCGTACACGCCGTAAACATTCGTGCTCCAGTTTTTCCCCCAGCACCTGACCGTTCCGTTGGAGAGCAAAGCCATGCTATGCCAGGAACCTGCGGCAATCGCCACGGCGTTCGATATATCACTGGGGACATCGCACTGCCCGGTGTAGTAGTCCCAGGGATCGTAGTTGCTTCCCCAACAGGCCACGGTCCCGTTGTTTCGAAGTCCCATGCTGTGTCCTTGCCCAGCCGCGACCGCGACATATCCGGTGTAAGGATATGGCACCGGAGAACACTCCCCAAAGGTATTCGTTCCTACGCCACACACGCGTCCTCCCATCGTGGCGCTCAAGTAAAGACTGTGATCGTAACCGCCCGCCAAGTCCGAAAAAGTCCAGTTCAACGACTGCGTATTGCATTGCCCTGATTCGTTATCGCCCCAACAGACAACCGTGCCGTTTGCGCGTAATGCCAGACTATGAAAACCGCCGGCAGCGATAGCCACAACCCCTGTCAAGTTATCTGGAATCGTGCATTGTTCGTCATCGTTGTTACCCCAACAGACCACGGTCCCATTGTCACGCAAGGCCATACTGTGGCTAAAACCGGCAGCCACGGCAATGGTATTCGTCAGATCCTCCGGTGGATTTATGTCCTCCGGGCAACCCCCCAGATCCCCCCACGTAACAACGCTGCCGTTCGCCCGCAGACCCAGACAATGGTAGTACCCGGCGGCAATCGCCACTACATCGGTCACATTGCCAGGCACTGACCGCAAATCGGGGCCGTAGAAATAGCGCCCCAAAACGCGAACGAATCCGCTTCGCAGTTCCATCATATCCGAGAGTCCATCGCCGTCCGTGTCGGAATTCGTCGGGCAGGTGCCGGCTTGAAATTCCCGCCAGTTGGACAGTCCGTCATTGTCGAAATCCGCACCTTCCTGGTACAGGCCGAAAACACGGTTGCTCGCAAGTTCCTGCCCGAAGACGAGCACATCGTCAAGCGTACCGGCGAAGTGGTTGCTCGGGGAAGCATCGGCGATTGCACCGAGTCGGGGATTCACGGTGTTCTGGGTAATCTCCCCTGAACCGGTGCCCCAGTCAATATTCGTCTCCACGGCGAGTACGCCATCCACGTAAAGCCGCTGGCACTGGCCGCCGTAGGTGCCCGCAATATGCCGCCAGACGCCGTTGGAGAGCGCACAGGTTAGCTGGACAGTCTTGGCGCCGGAGGCGTAAATCGTGAACGACAACTTGCCGTTTTCATAGCCGAGGTTATACCCGGCGG
>CAIYGI010000142.1 GCA_903925685.1 uncultured bacterium | reverse complement strand
CCGGACTTTCGCTATTCGAGGTGTGGATTGTCGTAACTCCTTGAAAATCAAGGGAAGCTTTTCGAAAGTCTGTAGCCACTACGGTGTTTCGAGTGCTCCGCGGGAGGTAATCCTGGGAGGTGCCTGCGGGGGCAGTTTCCAGCCCAGCGCCTCAATGACCAGCTGCTGCTCCACCTCCGGTTTTGTATAGCGCGAGAACACCAGTTCCCGGCCGTCCGTGGTCGGGAAGTGGACGTCGAGCATTTGCAGGGCAGCAAGTTTATCCAAAGCCTGGCGGGGTGTCAGCCCCGGCGCGTGGACCGCCAACATGGTTTTCAGCGTCACGTGGAGACAGTAGGCGATGAACGCGACGAGGATGTGCCCTTCGATGCGCGGGAGTTCCTGGTGAAAGACCGGGCGGATTTCGAGGTCGCCTTTCAGGGTTCGGAAGGCGGCTTCCACCTCGCCGAGTTTCAGATAAAATTCCCACAAGGACGCCGGGTCGCCACCCAGGATGTTCGACCGCAGAAGGTAGCGGCCCTCACGGCAGCGGCCTTGGCGCAGAGCGTCTCTGTCGATGCCGTACGAGAAAGTGACGGGTGTTTTCGGCCCGCCGTTTACGGGCAGGCCGGGCAGTGTGACGGTGATGAACCGCGCATCGCGTCCCGCTTCATGGCGCACGGCGCCGATTTTCTGGAGCAAGGTTTCGTACGCGACGGGCTTGGCCGCGAGCGCGGCCAGCTGCTTCAGCAGCTTCTTCATGCGGCGCCGGCGCATGGCGCGTTCCTTGTGCACCCGGTCCCCGCTCTCGATGAAAACCGTGACCTCTTCCGCTTCCGGCAGGAGTTTCACCCGCACCGTGTCGCGCACTTGCTGCCACGGCTTGGCAGCTAGGGCCGCCTCCAGTTTGGAGAGCCGGCCCTTCGGCGTCCCGACCACGTACTGGCCGCCCCGCGCACGGAGTTCTGCCAGCGTGTCCTCCGTCGGGATGCCCCGGTCCATCAGCCACACGCGCCGCGCCTTGCCATAGAGGCTCTCCACCTTGTTTAGAAACGCGCGCAACGTGGTGCAGTCCGCCGTGTTGCCGGGCATGACCTCATAGGCCACGGGAAAACCCTCCGGCGTCACCACCAGGGCGACGACGACTTGCACGCAGTCAGGGCGGTGGTCGCGGCTGTAGCCGAACCGCCGCTTGTCTTCCTCTGGAAACGGCGGGTCGCTCTCAAAATACGTGCTGGTCAGATCGTAGAGCAGAATGTCAAAAGAGGCACTGAACATGTCGGCCCAGCGCGCCCTCAGAAACTGGAAGAGCGCGTCTTTGTGCGGCAGGATTTTGTCGAGACAGCGGTAGAGCGTGTCCTTGGCTGCCACCTCCGCACCGCACCCCAGCAGATCCTGCAGGGCGGAACGACCAAACCATTCGCGGTGTACCCGCCATTCACTCGCCGGCGCAATCAGCCGGTTGGCGCACAGCACTTTCAACACATCCAGCCAGCGGGTCCCCTTCCGCGAGTCCGGCAGCAGCGCGCCCCAGAAGCCGTCGAGTCCAAGCATCTCCCATAACTGACAGAACGCCCAGCTTGCACCCCACTGCCGCGGGCGGCGCAGCGTGAAACCGCTCAGCAGGATGGGCAGGCTGTCGTGATCAGTCGGACCGGACTGGTGGCGATCTGCTGGGATGAGCGACAGCTGGCGAGTCTGCCCGCTCCGTTCGTCGAACACGGCAATCCGGCGTTCCCAGTCAGCCTGTTGCGTGTCGCTGATCTCGCCCAGATACAACACGTGCCTTTCAAAGCGTCGTCCTCCGCTGCCGGGCAGATGCTCAGCAATGCTCCAGTAGCGATGTTCTTTGCCGTCCTTGCAGCGCTTGTGGCATTTCAGATACATGACGGTGGCAGCATAATCCGCTGCCAAAAATAAAAAAAGAGGGTAGGTCTGTAGCCAACCGTTTTGGCGCATGAAATCTACGAAAACATTGAGGTTTTAAGTGCCCCGCACCCGGAAAAATCTGTTTACCGTGTCGAATAGCGAAAGTCCGGTTAGGGGGCCAGCCAGCGGCCGTGATGTACTCATCCATCCAGAACGTGAATAGATCCTCCGGAAAATTCGGGAGATCCTGTCGTGCCTGTTGGTGCGGATCATTCATTCCGTGTCAATCCGAAACAGCCTCTCTGTCGCTCCTCATCCCTCGGTTCTCGCCCTGCTTCCGGGCGCGGCGGGATGGGCAATATTTTCGGCCAGCGCCTTGTTGATCGCGGCGGCGGCGATGCGGCCCTGGCCCATCGCGAGGATCACCGTGGCGGCGCCGAGGACGATGTCGCCGCCGGCATAGACGGCGGGCAGCGAGGTCTGCTGGCTGTCGTCGGCGATGATGTTGCCCCACTTGTTGTGGTCGAGGCCGGGCGTGGTCTGGCGGAGCAGGGGGTTGGATTCGTTGCCGATGGCGCAGATCACCGTGTCCACATCCATGATGAACTCGCTACCCTTGAGCTCGACGGGGCGGCGGCGGCCGGAGGCGTCGGGCTCGCCGAGTTCGTAGCGGATGCACTCCATGCCGGTGACGAGGCCTTGCTCGTTGCCGATGATGCGCTTGGCGTTCTCGAGCAAGTGGAAGATCACGCCCTCTTCCTCGGCATGGCCCACTTCCTCGATACGCGCGGGCATCTCGACGCGGGAGCGGCGGTAGACCAGGTGCACCTCCCGCGCGCCGAGGCGGACGGCCATGCGGGCGGCGTCCATGGCGACGTTGCCGCCGCCGAGGACGGCCACCTTGTTGGAGCGGAAGATCGGCGTGTCGGCGCGCTCGAAGTCGTAGGCGCGCATCAGATTCGCACGGGTCAGGTATTCGTTGGCGCTGAACACGCCGACGAGGTTCTCGCCGGGGATGTTCATGAACTTGGGCAGGCCGGCGCCGACGCCGACGAAGATCGCGTCAAAGCCGTCCTTGGCCATCAGGTCGAGCAGCTTGCGGGTGCGGCCGACGACGAAGTTGGTCTGGATCTTGCAGCCCATCTTTTCGAGCGTCTCGATTTCCTGCTTCACGATGACCTTGGGCAGGCGGAACTCGGGGATGCCATAGACCATGACACCGCCGGGCTTGTGAAAGGCTTCGAAGATGGTGACGGCGTGGCCTTCGCGGCGCACGTCCGCGGCGACGGTGATGCCCGCGGGGCCGCAGCCGATGATCGCGACCTTCTTGCCGGTCTCCGGTTTGACCTCCGGCAGTTTGACCTTGCCTTGCTCGCGCTCCCAGTCGGCGACGAAGCGTTCGAGGCGGCCGACCGAGACGGCCTTGTTGGTGTCCTTGAGCGCCTTGCCGACCGTGCAGGGTTTCTGGCACTGCTCTTCCTGCGGGCAGACGCGGCCGCAGACGGCCGGCAGCAGGCTGGACTGCTTGAGGATGTCGATGCTCTTCTGATAGTCGTCATCGGCGATGGCCTGGATAAAGGCGGGAATATCAATGGCTACCGGGCAGCCGGCGACGCACGGCTTGTTCTTGCATTGCAGGCAGCGCAGCGCCTCGGCCTTGGCCTGGGCCGGCGTATAACCCAGCGCGACTTCCATGATGTTGTGGCGGCGGACGTTCGGATCTTGCGCGGGCATTTCCTGCGTGGGGATCGCGAGGCGGTCCTTGACCTTCAGCGCGGCCATTTTCGGCTCGAGATCTTTCAGACAGGCGCTCGCAGCGGCGTCGAGTTGTTCCGGGGTGGGGTGGCTCATGGCTTGGTCTCGTTCTGTTTCTGGGCAATTTCCTGGTCCAGCTTGCATTTGTGGCGCGCCTGGTCTTCGAGCGTTTTATAGGAGCGCAAGCGCTTCATCATGTTGTCGAAGTCCACCTTGTGGCCGTCGAACTCCGGGCCGTCCACACAGACGAACTTCGTCTCGTTGCCGACCGTGACGCGGCAGCCGCCGCACATCCCCGTGCCATCCACCATGATCGTGTTGAGCGAGACATAGGTCGGCACGGCGAACGGGCGCGTGGTCTCGGCGCAGAATTTCATCATGATCGGCGGACCGATGGCGACCACAAAATCCGGCTTCGGCGTCTGCTGGCAGAGTTCCTTGAGCGGCTCGGTGACGAGACACTTGCGGCCGTAGGAGCCGTCGTCGGTGCAGATGATGAGTTCGTCGGCGATCGCGCGCATTTCCTTTTCGAGGATCAGCAGCTTCTGGTTGCGCGCGCCCATGATGATGATCACCTTGTTGCCGGCCTGCTTGTAGCCCTGGGCGATCGGGTACAGCGGCGCGACGCCGATGCCGCCGCCGATGCAGACCACCGTGCCGAGTTTCTCGATATGCGTCGGCCGGCCCAGCGGGCCGAGGAGGTTCTCGATCACGTCGCCTTCCTTGAGCGCCGCCAGCCGCAGCGTCGTCTTGCCCACGGTCTGGAAAATCAGCGTGATTGAGCCTTCCACCGGATCGGCATCGGCGATGGTCAGCGGGATGCGCTCGCCAAAGTTGGTGTCGATCTGGACAATGACGAACTGGCCGGGCTTGCGCTCCTCAGCGATCAGTGGCGCGGAGACGCGCAGCTGGAAGACATCATCGGAAAGCTGCGTCTTTTTCAATATTGTGTTCATTCAAAAAAGCCTTATCTCAATGGTTTGAGCCCATCATCACTCTCGTCGCGCGCGGTTGCTATAACCGCTCGCCCGCAGCGCGTCAAGCCGTTTCCCCTCGTCACCCTTTCTGCGCCGCGGCACCACCGGCGGCGGCTTCCAAGTTGCCCGGCGACGAACGGCAGACTATAGTCGCGCCCATGGAAATTTCCACCGAAAGGGGCAGGCCCTGGCGCGCGTGGTTGGAGTTGATCAAGCGGATCGGGGGGGGGCTCCTCTCATCTACCTATGCCTTGCTCAAGGCCTGAAGGCCCGTCGAGCAGCGCGGCGAGCTGGCGGTGGGGGAACGCGGGGTCGAAGTTGAGGGTACGCCCGAGCGTAAACGCCGTATCTCGCAGGGAAGGATCGTGCCAACCCAAGGCGAGCAGAACGTACACTTTTTCGGAGGGAAGCATTTTTAATTCCAGAAAATCTTCAGGTGTCGGGTGGCTTTTCCCTGCGAGCCAATCAGCAGCTTGTCGGCTGGCGTCATCTGAATCATGCAGTCCGACAATGAGCTTCTGAAGTTCCGTTTCGGCTAACGCCTTGTTGCTTTCGCGCCGGGCCATGGCATAGACCAGCGCATGGACGGCGGCGGCGGCGTTGGTCATTGTCTTTGCCACGGCATCAGCGGCAGCATCGGCATGACCCTGTACGACGGCAGTGTACCACGACAGAAATTTCGGTGTT
>CAIYGI010000141.1 GCA_903925685.1 uncultured bacterium | reverse complement strand
CTTGAGAATCTCCGGTTCATGGGCAAATGTGTGTAGTTCCATGCCGCTCTTGTAGCGGAAAGCCGGAATCTTGTCCAGTCATTTCGCCATCAACCCTTGCTGGCACACATCCACGCCGCTACAGATGAAATGCCCCTGGGAGTGGCCCCGTGTCGCACGCCTCTGGCTTGCGCTGCGCAAGCGGGACGCTTGCGCCACGAAACATCAACCCGCGTCACCCATTACCGATGCGGCGCAATGGGGAGGGTGGAAGGTGGAGGGTGAGAGAATATCCAATGTCCAACAAGGAATGTCCAATGTCCAAGTGAACATCCCCTTATTCCCTGGAAATTGGACATTGAATGTTGGATATTCGCACCCGCTCTCGGCGAGAACACCAGCGCCCGTCCACCCTGTCGCTGACCCAGTAATCTTGGGCGCGTATTACTTGCCGGCGTCGGGCTTGTCTTCCGGCTTGGCGCCGGGCTTCGCTTCGGGCTTGGGCTTGCGCACGCGCGGACCGATGTCCACCCATTGCAGGAGGGCCATCTCCGAACCGTCGCTGTGGCGCTGGCCCAGTTTCACGATCCGGGTATAGCCGCCGTGGCGGTCCCCAAACTGCGGCGCGATATCCTTGAACAACTTGGCCACATGGCCCACGCGGCGCAGCTCGGCGATCGCGAGCCGCCGCGACGCCAGGGTGTTGGCCTTGGCCAGCGTCACCATTTTTTCCGCCATCGAGCGGGCCTGGCGGGCCTTGGGCAGCGTGGTGCGGATTTGCTGTTGTTCGATGAAGTTGCAGACCAGCGAGGCCACGAGCGCCTTGCGGTGCGCGCTGCTTCTTCCAAGCTTAACGTTGTTCTTCAGATGTCGCATGGGACCGATCCCCTATTCTTTCACGCGCTGTCCGGCGCGACGGATAAAATCAACCCTTTTCGGCAACTTCCGCGGACGGGGGCGGAGTCAGACTGCGCAGCAGCGCCTCGTCGAAAGTCATATCGAGGTGCAATTCGAGTTCCTCGAGTTTGGCCACGATTTCGTTCAACGACTTGCGGCCGAAGTTGCGGAACTTGAGCATCTCGGCCTCGCTCTTCTGCACCAGTTCCCCGACGGTCGTGATGTTGGCGTTGTTCAGGCAGTTCGCCGCCCGCACGCTGAGCTCGATTTCGTTGACGCTCATCGAGAGGATCTTGCGCAGGCGCTCGCGCTCGGCATCCACATGCTTGGCTTCCTCCTCGAACTCGATCACGTTGCGGTCGAAGTTGACGAAGACATCCAGGTGCTTCTGGAGCAGCGCGGCCGAGACGGTCAGCGCATCCTCCGGCGTGATGCGCCCGTCGGTCGTGATGTCGATCTCCAGTTTGTCGTAGTCGGTGCGCTGCCCGACGCGGGTCGCATCCACCATGAAATTCACCAGCCGCACCGGCGAGAAAATCGAATCGATCGGAATGCGTCCGATGTCCTGGTTCTCGACCTTGTTCCATTCGGCCGGACAGAATCCGCGGCCAACCCGGCATTCGATCTGCATGTCGAGTTCGCCATCCTCGGCGAGCGTGGCCAGATGCAGCTCCGGATTGAGAACCTCCACGGTGCCGTCGGTCTTGATGTCGCCCGCCTTCACCTCGCAAGGCCCCTTTTTCTTGAGCGAGAGCACGCGCGATTCACGGCTCTGCATCTTGAGCAGAACGCGCTTCAGGTTGAGAATGATGTCGGTCACATCCTCGACCACGCCCGGCACGGCGCAGAATTCGTGCCGCGCGCCTTCGATGCGGACAGCCGTGATGGCCGCGCCCTCGATCGACGAGAGCAGCATGCGCCGCAGCGAATTTCCGATCGTGCGCCCAAAGCCCGTCTCCAGCGGTTCTACAGTGAACACGCCGTGGGTGGCCGTCATTTTCGAAGCTTCCTTGACGAGCCGCTTCGGCATTTCCAACTTACTCAAACGAATAGACATGTTCTTCTCCCCTGGCCGCATCGATCGGGGCTAGGCGCCCCGGCGTGACTTACTTCGAGTACAATTCAACAATCAGTTGCTCGTTGACGAACGGGTTGATTTCCTGGCGTGTCGGCACCCGCAGCACCTGCCCCTGCAGGTTCTCGCGGTCCACGGCCAGCCAGACGGCCAATTCCCGGCTGGCCGACGCCTCCATCTGCGCCTTGGCGTAGGTCTTGGCGCTCTCGCGCGGTTTGACCGCAATCCGGTCGCCGCCCTTGAGCTCCATGGACGGCACGCTGGCGCGCCGGCCGTTGACGGTCACATGGCCATGCAGCACGAACTGCCGCGCCGCGCGGTGCGAACTCGCCAGCCCCAGACGATAGACCAGGTTGTCGAGCCGCATTTCCAGCATCTGCAGCAACTGCTCGCCCGTAATGCCGCGGCGCCGCAGCGCGCGTTCGAAGAAAAGGCGGAACTGGCCTTCCTGCAGGCCGTAAAACCGGCGCAGCCGTTGCTTCTCGCGCAACTGCGTGCCGTATTCGCTCTTCTTGTTGCTCATACGGGCAACATGCATGCCCGGCGAAGGACGGCCCTGTTCGACGGCGCACTTGGCCATCCGACAACGGTCGCCCTTCAGAAAGAGCTTGATGCCCTCGCGACGGCACAAGCGGCACGCCGGTCCAACGTATCGACCCATGAATTACTCTCCTGTCTCTACTAACGTTCGCTTCGGTTAGGCCGCATCAGACGCGGCGGCGCTTGCGCGCCCGGCAGCCGTTGTGCGGCATCGGCGTCACATCCTTGATCACGGTCACGTTCAGCCCGGCCGACTGCAGGGCCCGGATCGCCGACTCGCGACCCGCGCCCGCGCCCTGGACGCGGACCTCGACTTCCTGCATGCCGCGTCCAGCCGCCTGGCGTCCGGCTTCCTGCGCGACGACCGTCGCGGCAAAGGCCGTGCTCTTGCGCGACCCCTTGAATCCGGCGCGGCCCGCGGTGCTCCATGCGACCGTGCCGCCCTTGGCGTCGGTGATCGTCACCATCGTATTATTGAAAGTTGCGTTGATGAAGGCAATGCCGAAGGGAACAGCCTTCTGTCCCTTGACCCGCACAACACGCACGGCCTTGCCAGCCTCGTCGCCCGTCGCGTCCAGCACTGCGTCCAGAGCCGACGCCGGTTTCGCCTCGGTCTCCGCCGCCACCGGCTTGGCCGCCACCGGCTTGGCCGCCGCGTCTTCGGCGGCAGCCGCCACCGGAGCGGTTTTTTTGTCATTCTTTTCTACCATGCGCCGTTACTCCTTCGAAAGATCGATATTAAGCCTTGGCCGCCGTGCGCGTTTCCTTGCCGCGCATGGCGCCTACGGTCTTGCGCGGGCCCTTGCGCGTGCGCGCATTCGTGCTCGTCCGTTGACCGCGCACCGGCAGACCGCGTTTGTGGCGGGTGCCCCGATAACTGCCGATACTGATCAGGCGGCGGATGTTCTGCGCCACTTCGCGGCGCAAATCGCCTTCGGTCCTGTAGTCCGACTGCAATATCGCCGTCAGTTTGGCGACCTCGTCGTCGCTCAAATCGTCGGCCTTCTTCTTGGGATCCAGATGCGCCTTCTCGCAAAGCGCCAGCGCCAGCGTCCGGCCGATCCCGTGAATGTAGGGCAGCGAAAAAGCCAATTGTTTGCGTCCGGGAATGTCAACACCAAGTATTCTGGGCATGCGCTCTCCTTAACCCTGCCGCTGCTTATGGCGGGGATTCGTGCAAATCACGCGCACCACCCCGCAGCGGCGCACCACTTTGCACCGTTCGCAGATGCGTTTGACTGAACTGCGTACTTTCATACCGATCTCCTCGGGCGAAAACGGCGAAGTTTACCGCAACGCCCGCCGTATTGTCCACATCAAAATTATACCGCGCTCACGCCTCGCTGCGCGTCAGCACCTCCGGCCCTTCCGTCCCGATCGCCACCGTATGCTCGAAGTGCGCCGAGGGGCGGCCATCGGCCGTCACCGCCGTCCACCCGTCCGCCAGCACCTTCACTTCGGCAGCGCCCGCATTGACCATCGGCTCGATCGCCAGGGTCATGCCGGCCCGCAACTTCGGGCCCTGTCCGGCCCGTCCGAAATTCGGCACCTGCGGTTCTTCGTGCAGATCCCGTCCGACTCCGTGCCCGACAAAACTGCGCACAACCGAAAAGCCCGCCGCCACGACCACCTGCTCGACCGCATGGGAGATGTCCCCCACCCGCGCGTCGACCCGCGCCGCCGCAATGCCGGCCGCCAGCGCCGCCTTCGTAACCTCCACCAGCCGCACAATTTCCGGGTCCGTAACGCCGACCATCACCGTGCCGGCCGTATCTCCGACAAACCCGTCGTACATCATTCCGACATCCACGCTCACCAGATCGCCCATCTGAATCCGGCGCGGGCCCGGAATCCCATGCACGACCTCCTCGTTGACGGACATGCAAACGTGCCCCGGATACCCGTGGTATCCCTTGAACGCGCTGCGCCCGCCCAATTCCAAAATCCGCTCCGCCGCCCAGGCGTCCAGCTCCGCCGTCGTGACCCCCGGCACAATCCGCCGCAGCAACTCGCTCAGCAGCGCGGCGGTCCGCCGGCAGCTGGCCCGCATGCGCTCCAAATCGGCCGGCGTCTTGATCGGGATCATCGCCCGCGGTCTGTCGCCGCGGCCAAGATCGCGGCAACCGACTCCTGACGTTCGCGCGCGGCGTCCACGCGCGTCAACACGCCCTGCCGATCGTAATAAGCGATCAGCGGGGCTGTCTGCCGCTCGTACACATCCAGGCGGTTCGCGATCGTCGCCTCCTGGTCGTCCGCGCGCTGGTACAATTCGCCGCCGCAGGCATCGCAAAGACCAGCCCGCCTGGGCGGGATATTGACGACGTGATACACGGCGCCGCAACCGCGACATACACGGCGACCCGTCAGGCGCGACAGCAACAATGCGCGCGGCGCTTCCAGCAGAAACACATGATCGACCTTCCCGCCGTGCGCCGCCAGCAAGGCGTCCAAGCGCTCGGCCTGCGCCAGAGTGCGAGGAAAGCCGTCGAACATAAACCCATCGTCGCCCCCGCCGGCGGCGATCCGGGCCTCGACCAGTTTGAAAATGACCTCGTCGGGCACCAGTTCGCCGCGCTTCATGAAGGCTTCGGCCTCGCGTCCCACCGGCGTTCCCTGCTTCAGCGCGGCGCGCAACATATCTCCCGTGGCCACGTGCTGAAAGCGGCTGGCGGCCTTGATGCCATCGGCCAGCGTGCCCTTGCCGGCGCCCGGCGCGCCCAGAAGAATGATCGCTCGCATGGAAACCTTTCGTCTAGCCCAAGTTTCGCGGGTACTCAACGGTTTCGGGCAAAATCGGTTCGATTTCAGTCGCAAGTCCCTGATATATCGTGTGGGTTTCGGTTTGTAGTGCCCATAAATGCCTGAGTTCCATTGACGCGCGTGGGGCCGCAG
>CAIYGI010000140.1 GCA_903925685.1 uncultured bacterium | reverse complement strand
GAGCATCTCGGCAAAGCGCCGGTTGGCATAGAGAATCAGGCCCTCCGCTGTCAGGGTGAGCGCCCCTTCGTTCATCTCCTCGACCAGAACCCGGTAGGCATGATCGGCGCCCTTGAGCGTAAAGATCTGCGCGCCGCCCGCACCCGAGACGACGAGCGCATCCACCTCGCCGCTACGAATGGCGCGCAAGGTTTCTTCGGCCTCGTCCAGCCGTGCGCGCAGGTCTTCGTTCTCGGCGAGGAGTTGCTCTTGGGTTGTGGGATTCTCTGGCATCACGTCTTCATTCTCAAATCCAGCCCCACCAGCACCCGCTCGGAGTTGGAGAAATCGCCGATAACGCGCCTCAGTGGGAGCGGCAAGTCCTTGATGAGCGTCGGCGCGGCGATGATCTGTTCGCCCTCCGCCAGTTGGGGCCGTTGATAGAGGTCAATCACTTCCAGCTCGTAGCGCCCCTTCAGGTGTTCCTCGCAGATTGCCTTGACGTTGGCGATGGCACGGGCGGATTTCGGCGTCATGCCGGTCACGTATAACCGCAGCATGTAGCATTCTTCCCGCGGTCTGGCCAGCGCCCGTTCAAAGGCTTCCGTCGAATCGTGCAGTTGTTCTTCTGACATGGCATCCTCCTATTTCTTTGGCCGCAGGTCCAACCCGATCAGCACGCGCTCGGTGTTGGAGAGATCGCCGATGATCTTGCGCACAGGCTCCGGCAGTTGCCGCACCAGAGTCGGGATGGCGAGGATCTGATCACCATCCGCCAGGCGTGGGTTTTCCAGCAGGTCAATCACCTGGATTTGATACCGGCCTGCCAGATGTTCTTCGCAGATCTTCTTGAGATTGACAAATGCCGCCATGGACTTGGGCGTCTGCCCGGCGACATACAGGCGCAGCAAAAAGGTGTCTGATGCTGCTTGGGCCGGCTCGCTTGGATTTGTGTTCATTTCGACTCTCCTTCCGGTGTCTTCTCAGTCGCGTCCGCTTTGCGGCTGATTCCCATATCCACACGTTCCTGCGCCAGTTGCGCCTCCTGCGCCTGTTCTTGCCTGACGATTCTCAGCGACTCGGCTTCCTGTACCTCAAACACGGCGCGCATGGTGGCGATCTGCGCTTCCAGCGCACTGCGCTTGCATTCCAGTTCGAGTTGCCGTTGTTCAATTTCCTGCTGGCGCGTCAACTTCCTGGCTTGCTCCTGCGCCTCTTGCACCAGGCGCGCCGAGCCGGTCATTACGCCGCTCGGACCGACGTAGACATCGCGCAATTCCGCGCCATGGTCCGTCAGCAGGAACTCGCGAATCTGGTTCGAGTGGGCCATGCCGCGCGATTTCAGGACGTACATGCCGCGATTGCGCTCACCGCCGAGTTCGATGTCGCGCACCAAGAGCCACGTGTCAATCAGGGACGCAATGACAACGTCACTTTGATCGCTCTCATTGCCGCCCGAAGTTAAATTCGTGAACAAGCCGGTGATCTGATTCGTCTTCAGGAAATCCACCAGCAGCATCAAGATCGCTTTGACCGCAATCTCATTGCTCCCGACGTGGAAACTGTTCAAGGGATCCACGATCACGACCTCCGGTTTGAAGGCATTGACTGCTTTGTGCATCCTCGCCAGGTGCATTTCAAGGCCCGAAACCGTCGGGCGGCTCGCCTCAAACCGGAGCAGGCCTTGTTCCACCCACGACATCAGGTCAATCCCGATGGATCGCATGTTGCGCGTGATCTGATCGGGCGATTCCTCGAAGGCAAAGTAGATGGCGCGCTCGCCGCGGCGGCAGGCGGCATCGACAAAATGCGCGGCGAGACTGCTCTTGCCGGTGCCCGCCGTGCCCGAGACCAGCACGCTGCTGCCGCGGTAATAGCCCACGCCGCCCAGCATCGCGTCCAGGCGCGGAACGCCGGTGGGGATGTGCTCCAAGGAGACGGCATGCTGCAGGCCGAGCGAGGTAATAGGGAGGACGGAGAAGCCGCCTTCGTCAATGAGAAACGGATATTCGTTCGTGCCGTGCGTCGAGCCGCGATACTTGACCACCCGAAGCCGCCGCGAGGAGACCTGGTCGTTCACGCGATGGTCGAGCGTGATGACGCAGTCTGACACGTATTCCTCCAACCCCTGGCGCGTCAGCGTCGCGTCGCCGCGTTCCCCGGTGATAATGGCGGTCACGCCTTTCCCTCTCAGCCAGCGGAAGAGGCGGCGCAGTTCCGCGCGCAGGATGAGCGGATTGGGCAAGCCGGCGAAGAGCGACTCGATGGTATCCAGCACGACGCGCTTGGCGCCGATGGAGTCGATGGCATGCCCGAGGCGTATGAACAATCCTTCCAGATCGTATTCACCTGACTCTTCGATTTCACTCCGCTCGATGTACACGAAATCCAGCACCATCTTCTTGCGCGCGATAAGGTCTTCCAAGTCAAAACCGAGCGAGGCGACGTTCTGGGTCAGGTCTTTGGCGGTCTCTTCGAAAGCCATGAAGACGCCCGGCTCGTTGAACTGGGTCACGCCGCGTACCAGAAACTCCATGGCGAGCAGCGTTTTGCCGCACCCCGCGCCGCCGCAGACCAGTGTCGGCCGGCCTTGGGGCAGTCCGCCGCCGGTGATTTCATCCAGCCCTTGGATGCCGGTCGGCGATTTGGGCAGTTGCGTTTCCAGTTCTGCCATTGCTCATTTCTCCTTTCTGTCCAGCGATTCTGCGCTGGGGTAGCGCGGCGGCTGCCCGGCTTTGCCCAGCAGTTCATTTACTTCATACTTGAGTTCAAGCACCCGGTTCTCGCGGCCTAGCGTGGCGTTATGCCAGCGTTGCAGTTCCGCGACCTGTTCGTCGAGCAGGGATTCCGCCTGCTTGCGCTCGGTGATGTCCAACGTTGTGCCGACGTAAGAAGCAATCTTCCCCGAAGCATCACAGTACGGATTGGCCAGGTCATGCAAGAAGCGCACGCGGCCGTCCGGGCGTACAATTCTGTGCTCCAAATCGAAGATCGAGCCGCTCTGCAAACAGGCCTGGAATGTAGTATTCAGCAATTCCCTGTCATCGGGGTGAATGGACTCTTTGAGCATGTCTGCGTAGACCGGCGATCGGGCGCCGGGCTCAAATCCATAGATGCGAAACTCCTCGTCGGACCATATCGTTTCTTGGGTCTCCACCAGATATTCCCAACTACCGTAATGGGCGATCTTCTGTCCCTCGGACAGAATGCGTCCCAGTTTTTCCGACTTGGCTGCTTCCCGCTTGCGAACGGTGATATCGCGGATGTTGCACTGGATTACCTTCTTGCCTTCCACCAGATACACGTTGCTGACGAACTCGACGTCAATCTGGCTGCCGTCGGCGGCTTCCAGCGGCATGTCTTCATAGCGGACATACTCCTTTTGCTGCAATTCCGCAAAGTTGTTCTGGTTGGTGACAATGTTCCTGAGAAACCCAAGGTCCCAGACCTTTTTTTGGAGGAACTCCTCTTTCGAATGGCCTGTTATCTCGAGCATGAACGGATTCACGTCAACAACCATGCCCGACTCGGCGTCGAGGATCAGAATGCCGTCTTTCGCCGACTCGAAGAGACGGCGATACCGGAGTTCCGAACTGAGCTGCGCCTGCAGGGCCTCGCGCTTCCCCTCTTCCGATGCGCGGAGCGCGAGGTAAAGGCGAGCCTGCCGATTCCGGTAGACATAGGATATCGTCACCGCGGCGAGCACGATGAGGAGCGCCACAACCAGGGTGCTGCCCCAGGCGCGGTAGCTCGCCTCGGCCAGCATCTCGGAACGGTCCACCTTGGCCACGATGAACCAACTGGAACCGGGCACCGCCAGCAAGTCCGCGAACACCTTGATGCCGCGGTAGTCGCTGCCCTCGAACAGGCCCCGTTTCCCCAGGACCGCCTGCACGGCCGGGATGTCGGTCCGGGTCATCGGGAAGCGCATTGTCAGCGCGGTGCCGGACTGGAAGCGCAGTTCGTTGAGAAAGAGGACGGAGTCGCCGTCCCTGCGCACCAGAAGGGTCTCGGCGCTCCGGCTGGGAATGGGCCAGGACTGGAGGAGCGGATAGAGAAACTGCGCGGCGCCGCAGCGCAGCACCACGACGGCGATGGGTTGCCCGTCGTCATCGGTCACCGGCGCGACGGCGTCAAGGTGCATGTGGCCGGCAGGGTCTCGGAAGATCTCCGAAAGCACCGCCTGCTTTTCCGCAACCGCCTGCGCGACGGCCGCCGTCGTGGCCGCGTTCACCGCTTGGGAGTCGTCCTTGACGTCCAGCAGAACCCGTCCGTCCAGGCTGAGGAGCAGCGCGTCGTCATAGCCGTAGGTTTTCTCGATAATCTCAAAACGTGCCCGAAAGACTTCCTGAATCCCTACAACGCCGGGATCCTTCAGCCAGGCGGTGACGGCCTTTCTGAAAAGCGGCGTTACGGCGTTTACGTAGGCGTTGTCCCGCCGCTCCTGCCGCCATTGCACGATCTGGCTGACCTTCAAGGCGCCGATGGCCGCCAGTTCGTCGTGCTTTTG
>CAIYGI010000139.1 GCA_903925685.1 uncultured bacterium | reverse complement strand
TTTTGCGCTTGACCCGGAACCCATTACGAACTAACTTATTGCCATGTTCAGACATGTGGGGCGATTCGTCAACGGACGACCACGCTCACGGCGAAGTAGTGCCAGCGCTACGAGTTGGCACAGTGACAGGACTGGAAGTGGCGAAGAGCCGGCACGTCGTAGCCGTGGCGGTACTGGGGCACTAAGTCAATCAGGCACCTAGTTATTTTTTTGTCCGGTTAGGTATAACTTGTAGCCAGAGGAGCAAAAATGAAAGCGATCGTTCACTCGGTTCTCGTGGTTCTGATGGTTTGTGGCGCGGCAAGTTCTGTGCGGGCCGACTACTATGTGGCGCAGGACGGGCAGACGGAGACGCCTCCCTACACCAATGGCTGGACGTCGGCGGCCAGCAACATCCAGGATGCGGTCAATGTCGCCACTAACAGTTCCACGATCTGGGTGGGTTCCGGCCGGTACAAGGCGCCGCCCAACGCGCAGGCGTTCCTGGACACATGGACGAACGTTGTGGTTATCACCAACATCCTGACGATTTCGGGATTCAGCGGCAACCCGGCTGACACCATCATTGACGGCGAAGGCAAGTATAGAGGTGTTTTGGTGACGAATACCACTACGCGTGTGAACGCATTCACGCTCAAATCGCTGACCATCTCGAACTGCTTCGCCACCAACGGTGTCTACGGCGCCGCGATTGCCTTTTGCAATGGAGGCCAGGTCATAAATTGTGTCATCGCCAACAATAACTCCACCAACGGCGGGGTCGTCAATTGGGCTGGATCTTCATCCAAGGAGACGACGACCTTCTCGAACTGTGTGATTCGGAACAATTGGGGTTCTGGAATACGAGCTTACTACTACTACGGCCAAATGAACATCTTTAATTCCAGACTGGAATACAATACGAGTTCCGAAGGGGGAGGTGTTTATGCCGACCATTTGGACGATAACGCTCCCGGCTTGAACATCGACAGGTGTGTGTTTAAGGGGAACCGGGCAAACTATATTGGTGACGGGCACTATGGCGGCGGCGGCGTATCAATATCACACAGTAAAAGCACGATCCAAAACACGTTGTTCTGCAATAATACCTCGTATGGTGGCGGCAGTGCTGTGCAATATAACGACAGCAGCAGCGCAGGTTATATGTACAACTGCACCATTGCCAGCAATTCCACCGACGCTCTCAACTACTACAAAGGCGCTGTCTATTTTGAGCCGAACTGCACAGACTTGGGAGACTTCAGAATGGTCAACTCCATCGTTTATAGTAATAGCGCCAACTTTGCCTTTTACTTCACTACAGGCACCGTGCCTTCAATTACCAATTGCTGCACCACGCCGACTAACGGGATCCTGAATTTTGTGGCGCAAGGCAATACCACCAACAATCCGCAGTTCGTTAGTGTCGCGGGGCAGGATTTCCATTTGCGAGCCACGTCGCCCTGCATCAACACCGGGACGAACCAGACTTGGATGAATGGCGCGACGGATTTGGAAGGCCAGCCGCGCAAGGACCGCGTCTCCGGCATCGTGGATATGGGCTGCTACGAATATGTGGCCAGAGGCACGATGTTTATTATTCGGTAAGACTGCACTCTTAGTGTCTCAGATTAAGGCGTGATTCGGCAAAGTGGAAGCGGCGTCCCGCCGCTTTATCCCAGCGGAACAGAAGCGGGACGCCTCTGCCACTTTGCTTATCTACTTGTCATTTCCCTGACGGACGACCACGTTCGCGTCGAAGTAGTGCCAGCGCTACGAGCTGGCACAGTGACTGGAAAGGGTGTGGCGAAGAGCCGCCACGTCGTAGCCGTGGCGGTACTGGGGAACTTGAGTTCAAAGATCTACAAGAAACGGCAGACCAAAGGCGGTAAACAATACAAGGAGGAAGTCTGCGATGAGAAACAGCACGGGATCGCATTGGTGTCGAGAGGCGTTGTTGGTTCTAAGCTTCTGTGGTTGGCTGGCCGCCAGGCCCGCGTTCGGCGAACCGTATCTGGTCAAGGACGGAAAACCCTACGCCGACATCGTGATCGCCGACAAGCCGCCCCGTATGGTCAAGCTGGCGGCTACGGAATTGCAGACCTACATCGAAAAAATCAGCGGTGCCAAGCTGGCGATTACAATCGCGCCGGGTTCGGACGCGCCCGCCCACATCTACGTGGGCCGGAGCGCGGAGACCGATAAACTCAAGATCACAGATGAGGGCTTGAAGCATGGCGCGTTCAAGATGGTGTCGGGAGAGAACTGGCTGGCCCTGCTGGGTCATGACAGCGACTACACGCCGCCGATGCCTTTTTATGATTATAATAAGCATTGCGGGGTCGGTCGTTCGACCAACTTTGCCGAATATCTGACCCAAGAATGGGATCCGGATCTGGAGGCGCGCGCGCGCCAGCCGGGTGTCAAGTTGGAGATCGAAAAATGGAGCTCGCCATATCTGTATGTGTTTAGACAATACAGTCGCACGTTGGGTATTTGGGATTATGACGAGCGCGGCTCGCTCAACGCGGTGTACGCGTTTCTGCGGGACCAGGGTATCCGCTGGTATCTGCCCGGCGAGTTGGGAGAAATCGCGCCGAAAAAAACGAGCGTGGAGCTTCCCAAGGTGGACAAGACCACGCGACCGGATTTCGCCATGCGCAACCCGTACCAGTATGGCAAACTCTTCCGGTCGGAGAGCAAGGATGAGATTTTCTGGCAGTTGCGCATGGGATTCAATCGGGCGTCCGACGTCATCGGCAGCGATTATGGGGTCGGAACCGCCCATGGCATATGCTACGTGATTGGCCGGGAGGGCATGGAACAGGCGCACCCGGAGTATTACGCGAAAAACGCGGACGGCAGCCTGTTCGTCATGAGAAATGGGCGGCGCGACCCCCGTCCCTGTCTGTCCTCGCCGGGGCTCCTGGCATCGAATGTCAAGTATATCCGCGCCCTGTTCGACTTCTACGGCGAGCCGATGGTCTCGGTCATGATGCCGGACGGCTACGGATCCACTTGCCAGTGCGAACTCTGCAAGAACAAGGGGACGCCGGAACGGGGGACGGAGGGCAGTGTCTCGGACTATGTGTGGGACTACGTCAACCGCGTCGCCCAGGAGGTGTACAAGACGCATCCGGACAAAAAGATTAACTGCTGTGCCTATGGCGGCTACCGCCTGCCGCCGCTCAACATCGCTCAGTTGAGCCCCAATATCGTCGTCGGGCTGTGTCAAACGCGCAGTGATGAACTTAACGACTCCGTCGATCCCAAGAAAAAAGAGCGCACGCTCAATCTGCGCCAGGACTGGATGAAAAAGTTGCCGAAAGGGCACACGCCCTTTTTTAGTTACGAGTACTATCTGCACCCCGCTTTCTTCCCGCACACCATCGCCGCAGATTTGCGCGTGCTCAAAGGGATTTCCCTGGGAGAGTACATTGAGACCGATTCGGGCAAGAACAGTATCACCTTTCTCAACCTGTACGTCACGGCGCAGTTCTGGTGGGATGCCGATCAGGATGTCGACCGGCTGCTGGGCGAGTACTATACGCTTTTCTACGGGCCGGCGGCCGCCGAGATGAAGGCGTTTGTCGATTATGGCGAAGCCAATATATCTTCTTGGGATGAATCTTCTTTGGAAAAGAATTCCGGCAAGGTCAAGATCGGGCAGGCTTTCACGTTGCTGGAGAAGGCGCAGGCGAAGGTCGCGCCCGAGTCGGTGTACGCCAAACGCATCGAGCGGATTGCCGACAACATGCGCCCGATGAAGGATCTCCTGAATCGGCCCGCCCTCGTCCGCGGCCCCGTGTCCGAAGCGTTGGCAGGCACGCCTGAGGCGAAAGACCTCAAGCTGGACGGCAAACTGGACGACGTGTTCTGGCAAGGTCTCGAAACGTATGCGCTCAAGGAATTGGAGACGGGGCGGCCGACGCGCTACCCGACCACCTTCAAAGTGGCCTGGGCCGGCGACAATCTGTATTTCGGGATCGAGTGCAAAGACGCCGCCCGGACGGCCTTGACTAACGCCGTAACCCGGCATGACGATATGGCAGTTTTTGACGATGAGGAGGTTGAAATCCTGCTGGAAACCCAGAATCATTCCTATTATCACCTGATTATCAGCCCCGGCGGAGGGTTGTTCGACTCCGACTGGAAGAAGACGACGTTCGATTCACTATGGGAATCGAATGCCGCGCTGGCCACGCATGTTGACGGGAATACGTGGACTGCGGAGATCCGCATTCCGATTGTGGATCCGACGCAGGAGAAGATCCAGCCCATGCTCTGCGTGGCCGGGAACAAGCCGACCGCATCCGCCCCGTGGTATTTCAATGTGTGTCGCCAGAGCGTCCATGGGCCTGAGCGCGAGTATTCGGCCTTTTCCCCCACGGGTACGGGTCGGTTTCATGTGCCGCTGAAATTCGGGAGATTATATATACGCTAAGCGCAGAATCGGCAACCACAACCCGGAGGAAGTCCGAGATGAGAAACAGCACGGGATCGTATTGGGGGCGAGAGGCGTTGTTGGTGCTAAGCATCTGCGGTTGGCAGGCAGCCAAACCCGCGTTCGCCGAACCGTATCTGGTCAAGGAGGGGAAACCCTGCGCCGACATCGTGATCGCCGACGCGCCGCCACGCATGGTGAAGCTGGCGGCGGAAGAACTACAGGCCTACATCGAGAAAATCAGCGGCGCGAAGCTGGCGATCACGAACGCTCCTGGTCCGGACGCGCCCGCCCACATCTACGTGGGCCGGAGCGCGGAAACCGACAAGCTCAAAATCTCGGACGAGGACTTAAAACACGGGGCGTTCAAAATGGTGTCGGGAGAGAACTGGCTGGTCTTGCTGGGCCATGACAGCGACTACACGCCGCCGATGCCTTTTTATGATTATGATAAGCATTGCGGGATCGGTCGTTCTACCAACTTTGCCGAATACCTGACCAAAGAATGGGATCCCGATCTGGAGGCGCGCGCGCGCCAGCCGGGTGTCAAGTTGGAGGTCGAGAAATGGAGCCCGCCATATGGGACTGTGTTTAGGCAATACAGTCGCACGTTGGGTATTTGGGAATCTGACGAGCGCGGATCGCTCAATGCGGTGTACGCGTTTCTGCGGGATCAGGGCGTCCGCTGGTATCTGCCGGGCGATCTGGGGGAAATCGCGCCGAAGAAAACGAGCGTGGAGCTTCCCCGAGTGGACAAGACCGTGCGGCCGGATTTCGCCATG
>CAIYGI010000138.1 GCA_903925685.1 uncultured bacterium | reverse complement strand
TGCGCGAAACCGCCAACTTCAAACGGTTCCGGAAACTCGTGGATCGATGGGTAGACCTCGCCTTAAAACTCTCTCAACTTAAGACTCGACAAGGCAAGCATTCAGCGTAACCATACCCCCAGAAGACGGTACTCTCAAGTTGGAGAAGATGAGTGCTTGGTTTTCCATCGGCACAGGCACACGCTCCAATGAATCTAAACTTAACAGAAAACTTTTTGTCTTCTTGCATTGGCTCACGTCTCCATACTCATCTCCTGCAAATTGGCAACTATTGTTCAGAATCCAGAACAAGAATATGATTAGTGACTTGAATTCACTACTGTCCGGTTAAATTTTTGCTAACAACAAGATCAGCCCTATAAACACGATACGAAACGTCATTCATGAGTTTTTTCGATTTCAATTTGCTGGTTGCTTTCGGCAACATTCTTCGCATCCAAGCGAGGAAGGTTGCGCATCATGCAAGAAGGCCGGACAGTGTTCACTCAGGTTATGGATTGGTTGCCGAAGCACGAACTGAGCAAGTGCGTCCAGCGCTATCGGGGCAATTTTCATGTGCGGGCGATGCCTTGCTACGAACAGTTTCTCATCATGGGATTCGCGCAGCTGACCTACCGGGAGAGTTTGCGGGACATCGAGACATGTCTGCGGGCGTTGGGGCCGAAACTCTATCACAGCGGGATTCGATCCCGACCAGCCCGGAGCACATTGGCCGATGCCAACGAAAAGCGCGACTGGCGGATATTCGCCGACTTTGCCCAAGTCCTGATCAAGCAGGCGACAGAGTTGTACGGCAACGAGGAAATCGGGATCGAACTCCGGGAGGCCGTCTATGCACTGGACTCCACGACCATCGATCTGTGCCTTTCGCTGTTCCCGTGGGCCAAATTCCGACGTGCGAAAGGGGCCATCAAACTGCACACGCTGCTGGCACTGCGCGGAAGCTTCCCAACCGTGATTATTCTTACGTCTGGCAAGGGGGCGCATTGCAGTTCCGTTGGGGTTTTTCCGCAGGACTGAGAGGGCGTAGAGATGAAGGATGTGACTATGTGGAGTCGTGAGGGAATAATTGGTGCCAGCGGCGGTTGCGGTGAAGTGTAGCCAAGGCTAAGAATGCTTCATCGCCATCCAGACTCCAGAATTGCCCCGTCAGTTTGAATCGGCGTTGGTATTGAGAGCAAGTAGACTCTATAGCGCCAGAACCGACTGGCTGGCCGAGAGCCTTGCCGGTTTTGTAATCCATTCGGTTTTTGTGACCTTGGAAGTAGCCGATTTCGCGGTCAAGGGCGGCGCGTTGAGCGGTGGTGAGATTTTCCAGAGTGGTGCGCAGTCCCTCCAGTCCCTGAATAACATCCAGTGCGCCATTCGTGCGGCGTTTGAGCCAGTTCAGGAATGGCGTGACCCATTCTTTGGCTTTGTCGGTGCCTTGGCCATGCAACTCATGGGCGAGATCCCAGAGATGTTCTTGGACGTGATAGAGATCCACGCGTTGGGTGGCCTTCTTGAATCGATCGTCTGCGATCGCCCAAATCCAGATGGCTCCGTCGGCCAGGATTAATACATGTTCTGCTTGGAGTAGTCCGCGCTGAAGGGTTTCGGCGTATAATTGCGACCGAAAGCAGTCCAGCCCCGCGCGGGTGGCGACGAATCCGCGTTCGGCGATAATCGGGCGCCCTGCGGCGGTGGTTCCGCGTTGATCCAACCGGAATACGGTTCCTGTGTAGACCCAATGCCATCGCCCTGTCTCCTGAGCCGCGTCTCGAAACTTTTTGGTTTTCCCCCAGTTATCGCGTTCGCGGATGTTCCAGGCGTCGATTTCGATGACCAGCGTGAACGGCGACGATGGCACGCTGGCTCTGCCCATGAGTTGGGCAACACCAGGCAACGTCTTGGTCAGCGCCGTGTCGGCATCTCGTAACGCCAAAGCTCGTTCGCCCTGACGCCGTGCTTCGCGATGCAGACTTGAGGCATCCATATCTATTCCTGTCAATCGCCGGACATCCTCTTGCGCTTGGCCGGCAGGAGCACGCAACGTGGTCAACGCACAGACTTCCTGTACCCGTGGCGAAGCCGGTGCGCGGACTTGCAGTCCCAGCTTCACATCCGCTGGGAAAACGCGCTCCCCGCAGTTAGTGCATAATCCGTAACTGCGCACGAAACGGACGGTTCCGAAACTTGAATTGACCTTCCGGGTACGGCGGTAGGCATGCACATTCATGGGACGTTTGCAATCTGGGCAGTCCAGCGGTTGGTGTTCAGCGGCGTTCTGGACAAGACGTTCCAAGGCCCGTCGCCGACACTCCACGCTGACGCGATCGACCAACTTCTCCATCACGCCCATGTCTGACGCCTCATCCAACAACGCGGAAGCTTCGCCGTACAACCACTCCGCCACATCTTCTTCGTCCATAAAATACCGCGCCTTTCCTGCTTGACTAATCGGCTATGCTATATATAATATCCGACATGAACCCTGCCATATCCAAAGGTCGGTTGGAAAGAAAAATCGCCGCAGTGAAGCAAAAACTGCAGGCATTGGGTCCGATGCACCCCGGAAGTGTGTCGTGCCAGTATCAGGTCTGCGGGCGCTCGGGATGCCGCTGCATGGATCCCTTGAACCCGCAGCGTCACGGCCCTTATTGCAAACTCGCCTATGTCTATCGCGGCAAGCAGGTCTGCCGGTTCGTTCGGGCCAAGTGCGTTACGCAACTCAAACAACGCCTCGCCGTCTACAAACTCTTCCGCTCACTCATGGATCAGTGGATCGAACTGTCCATCCAGCAGGGAACCAGCGAGTTTTTTTGCCAAAAAACCGACGAACCCGGCAAGCACAAGTCGCCACCCCGCCATCCCCGCAACATGCTCACACCGGAATAGTTCCTCAATTCATCTCTACGCCCGCTCAACTGCGCGGAAAAACCCCAACGGAACTGCAATGCGCCCCCGCTATCTGCTTCATAGTTTTACCTGTTGCGAAGCCATGTGCGAGAATGCTAAAATACGCTCAGAGAGAGAGGTAGACATGGGTACATCAAAGAATGATCCAACCGAAATTCGTGAAAACGACGTTGTGTTTGACTGCCCGTTTTGCAGCAAGAGTCTTGCCATCGATGTGCGCGGAGCGGGCTTGGTAATCGCCTGCCCTGATTGCGGCGGACAAGTGCAGGTGCCGATTCCAGAAGGGCTGGACATCGCCG
The DNA here is from genome assembly GCA_903925685.1 of uncultured bacterium. Classification (GTDB taxonomy): domain Bacteria; phylum Verrucomicrobiota; class Kiritimatiellia; order CAIKKV01; family CAIYGI01; genus CAIYGI01. The sequence continues at coordinate 14,087 of CAIYGI010000138.1, read as the reverse complement.
ATTTGGATGCGGGCAATGGCGACGAGGAAGTGCGCATAATTCATCTCCGTGAGTTGCTGCTGTCGGCCCAGGTCCGCGTACGGGAACTTGAGGCGGAGTTGGAAGAGTTGCGACAGCGCCGGGACGCGCTCGAACAATTGCGCGCGGAAAACACCGTGCGTTTCGATGTGCTGGGGCGCGAAATGGACAACATCCACCGCTCAATGGGCCGGATTGGGGAAGTGGTCACGAGCGCCTCTGAAATGGCGCATAGGGCGCCGGGGGTCGTGTAGGCGAAGTAAGGCGGAGGCGAATCAGTCGGCGTCGAGAGCGGCAAAAAGGCGACGCTCAACGGCTTCCCATGAATACTCCGTGCGGACGTAGTGCCGTCCCGCCGCCCCCATGCGAGTGCGCAGCTCAGTATTGTCAAGCAACAGGGTCAGTTCCGCCTCAAACTCCGGATAACACCGGAACCAAAGACCACCACCGCTGCGCAGGCAATGAAACGGCAACACGCTCCCTCCGGCATGCACAAGCGCTGGGGCGCCAGCGAGCCATGCTTCCATCAACACAATGCCAAAGCTTTCGTTGACTGATGGATGGCAGAACGCCACGGCGCCAGCCAGCACCTCATTCTTGACGTCCTCGTCCACAAACCCCAGGTCAATCACATGTGGCGCGAGAGCCGGCGCAGGCGCAATAGCTCCGCTGCCGGTGAGCACAAGTTTTACGTCGCGTCCAGAGCGAGCACGGTAGAGTGTCAGATAATCCAGCAAAATCGGCGTTCCTTTAAGCGGTTCCCGCCGACCGGCATATACCAGATAGGGGGCGCTGAGTCCCTGGCGCCGGGCAAAGGCACTGGGATCGCTGTCACCATGAGAATCCAATCCCATGCCAACGACGCTGACCTGGCCTGGCAGCGAGCCATAGAGGCGCTCCGCAAGTTCGCGTTCCGGCCAGGAGTTGAACATCGTTCCGCGCACGGCGTGAAACAACTCGCGCATGATATCGAGGTGCGCGAAGGCCTCGTCGTGCAGGCACGGCACGAGCAGTGTGCGCGAAAGATGGATGCGCGCGGCGCGTCCGGTCACACCAAAGAGATATGGCCCGGCGACAATCCGATCGTATCCCGCACCTTTGGTTTCGAGATGAGCGTAAAGCGCACGGCTGTTGACACTGTTGCTCAGCCACGCTTCCTCATCCGCGCGGCCGACCCGCACACCGGAGCAGATCAGATTCTGCACGCGCAGGAAAGTGGCGATGTCGCGGTCTTCGTCCACCGGAAAAAAATGGACATTCAGGGAGCCCACGCGCCGCTGTCCGGCGGGAACGGCATTGGCCCAGGAAAAATGGTCGCGGGCACAGGTTGTAAGGAACGCCACCTCGCGCCCATCGGCGGCAGCGCGCTCGGCGAGGCGCCGGAGCAGGTTCTCGGCCCCGCCAACGGTGGCGCCCTCGGCGAAGCGCGGCGCAATGAAGGCGATACGTGCGGCGCGGGCCATCAGGGCTCCCGGTGGCGCTCCGCTTCCAGTTTTGCGAGGCGCGTTTCCAACGCCTGAAGCCGGTCGCGATATTTACGGTCCAACTCCTCCGTGGCCGCGAGCAGCAGCCCGTTCACCTGGTTTTGCTGTGACCAGAGGCGGTAGGTGTAGAACTTGAGCGACTTCCAGATCGCGCGCTTGCAGGCTATGAGCAATGAGGCCAGATGGCCGCGGCGCTCGCGGATTTCGAAATCGTTGATGTCCACCGTAACGGCTTCGCGCAGACACTGCAGGTAGTAGTCAAGGAAGGCTTCGTCGTTCTGAAGAAACGGCAGATTATGTCGTTCGGCCTGCGCAAGGCGAGGATCGGCAAAGTCTCCAGCCTGCAGCCGGGCCGCGACGGCGTCCTGAATTTCGCGCACCAAGCGCCCGGTGTCCACATCTGTGGCGCCGATCTGAATCGCTGGTGTGACCATGCGCCCCTCAAGCCGACGCCACGATGGCGACAATCGGGGCGTCTTTTGCGACAGGTTTGCCATGTTCGCACATAAACTTGACAACCTTGCCAGCGACCGGGGCTTTGATCTCGTTGAAAAGCTTCATGGCCTCGACGATGCACAGCGGGTCTCCCTCTTTAACCGTGCCGCCAACTTCGACCAAGGGCGGGGTACCAGGTGCCCCCGATCGGTAGAAGTTGCCAGCCAGCGGAGACTTGACCAGCACGGCGTTGTCCGAGAGATCGCTGGCCGGCGCGGCGGGGACCGGTATCGCATTGGTCATTTCACCGGCGGGGACATTGGCGCGTCCGGTCCCGTCCGGCGCCGGCGCGGGTCCGGCGGCAACCTTCGGCGGCACGGCGACACTGTGAGCAAGCGGCATCGGCTGGTCCGTGCGCAGCGTCATGGCCACGTCATGCCGGCGGATCGTCAACTCGCTGATGCTAAGTTGTTGCACGGTGTTCATCAGTCCCTGTAGCGATTGGTAATCGGTCGGGGACAGGAACGGCTGTGGCGGCATCGGCGGCTGGAGGTCCTCGGCGATCATGGTATTCTGTTTTTTGAGTTCCTCGTCAGCGGGAATCGGCGGCCGCTGATCCGTGGGCATCGCGCGCCACGCGAAATAGCTCAAAGCCACCTCCGGAAAGAGCACGTACGACAGGATGTCCTCTTCCTTCTGAATGAGTTTCGGGTCAACATTGTCCGTGGCTGCGGGGAGACCGGGCGGCAGCAGGTCAGCCGGGCGGCAGGTGATGAGTTTCTCATCACCGAGTATATGCTTGCGCACTTCGGCCTTGATCGGCGCCGGAGAACGCCCGTAAAGGCCGCGAACGTAATCCTTGATCTCCTGCGGAACAAGTTTGTAGCGCTCGCCGGCAAGCACATTCATGACAGCCTGGATGCCAACGATCTGGCTGGTGGGCGTCACCAACGGAGGATAGCCCAGATCGGCGCGCACACGCGGCAATTCCTCGAAGACTTCGCCGATTTTATCGAGGGCGTTTTGCTGGGCAAGCTGCGAACGAAGATTTGAGATCATGCCGCCGGGGATATGATGCAGGAGAACCTCAGGGTCAATGATGTTCTGGCTTTGCGCGGTGCGGAGCTGCCGGCGCGGCGCCAGTTCGGTGAAGTACTCGCAAACCCGCTTGAGGGCGTCCTTGTCCAGGTTGGCGTGGTAGGGCATCTCCTCGAAAATCGCCAGCATGGTTTCAACCGGCGGTTGCGACGAGAAACCGGCCATCGCCGAAATGGCGCAGTCAATCGCCCCGGCGCCCGCGCGTACTGCCTCCACACAGGACGCAGTGGCCATGCCGCTGGTGGTATGGGTGTGGAGCTGCACTGGGATGCTGGTCTCGCGGATAATGGCAGAGACCAATTGCTCGGCGGCGATGGGCGTCAGAATGCCCGCCATGTCCTTGATGCAGAGCGAATCAATACCCATCGCGATTTGGTCTTTAACGATTTTGATGAACTTTGCCACGGTATGCACCGGACTAATCGTGTAGCAGATCGTGCCCTGGGCGTGAGCGCCGTATTTTTTAACCGCCTTGATGGCATGTTCGAGATTGCGTGTGTCGTTCAAGGCATCGAAAATGCGGAAAATATCCACGCCGTGTTTTACAGCGAGCGCGATAAACCGGTCGAGCACGTCGTCCGGGTAATTTTTGTAGCCCAGCAGATTTTGTCCACGCAGAAGCATCTGTAGAGGCGTTTTTTTGCAGCGCGCTTTGATCAGGTCAAGCCGTTCCCATGGATCCTCGCGTAAAAAGCGCAAGCAGACATCATAAGTAGCGCCGCCCCAAACTTCCAGGGAGTAATATCCAACGGCATCCACGGCATCAATAATCCCGAGAATATCAGCAGTGCGCATGCGTGTGGCCCATAGCGACTGGTGGGCATCTCGCAGTGTCGTGTCGGTGATGCGCAGGGAAATCAGCGGTCCGCGCTTGTTGGGAAGTTTGATTGTGGACTTTTGCGACTTCTTCGTGGGCATGATGCTACCTCCTGATAAATGGTTTACGTTAGCGTACACGGCCCATGGCGGCGAACTTGTCGTAGCGCCGGGACACGAGTTTACTCACCGAAACGCCGCCGAGATTCTTGAGTGTCTTTGTCAGCGCAGTGCCGACGGCCTGCATGGCAGCCGGGTAGTCACGGTGCGCGCCCCCGAGCGGTTCGGGAATTATTTCATCAATTACTTTAAGTTGTTTAAGGGAAGGCGCCGTGATTTTGAGCGCGTTGGCGGCTTCGGGCGCCTTGGAGCCGTCGCGCCACAGGATCGAGGCGCAACCCTCCGGCGAAATTACGGAGTAAACCGCATATTGCATCATCAAAATCGCGTCGCCAACTCCGATCCCGATGGCGCCACCACTGCCGCCCTCGCCGGTGATTAGCACCACAATGGGCGTTTTTAGGACGGCCATCTCCATCATATTGCGCGCAATGGCCTCGGCCTGGCCGCGTTCCTCCGCGTCGACGCCGGGAAAAGCGCCGGGAGTATCTATGAAACTGAGCACGGGGAGGCTGTATTTTTCGGCCAGCTTCATCAGCCGCAGGGCTTTGCGGTAGCCCTCCGGGCGCGCCATGCCGAAGTTGCAGCGCAGGTTTTCGTCAATATTCTTGCCCTTTTGGTGGCCGATGAGCATGACCCGCTGCTGATTCTGGAACGTCGCAAATCCTCCGATGATGCCCTGGTCGTCGCCGAACAAGCGGTCGCCATGAAGTTCGATGAACTCGACCGTCAGTCCGGCGATGAAATCGCGCAGCATGGGTCGTTCCTGATGGCGGGCAACCTGCACCGTCTGCCACGGCGTCAACGCCTCGTAAAGCGCCTTGAGTTTCGCATCCCGCTCCTTCTCCAGAGCGGCAATCCGGACCCTGGTTGCGGCATCCGGTTCGGCAACAGCCTTGAGTTCGGCCAGTTGCGTCTCAATTTCTGTTACAGGCTTTTCGAAGTCCAGATTCATGCCGTTCTCTCCGAGATTTTGTCCGGGCGACTACGTCCGGCGGTAGGCCAGGATTTGGTGAAGGGTGTCGCGCAACTTGGGGCGCGGTACGATCATATCCACAAACCCATGGGCCAGCAGATACTCGGCCGTTTGAAAGTCCTCAGGCAGTTTCTGTTTAATGGTCTCTTCGATGACCCGGCGGCCTGCGAAACCAATCAAGGCCCTCGGTTCGGCGATATGGACATCGCCCACCATGGCGAAACTGGCTGAGACGCCGCCGGTAGTCGGATCGGTCATGATCGAAATGTAAGGCAAACGGGACTCGCGCAGACGGGCGATAGCCGCGCATGTCTTGGGCATTTGCATCAGCGAAATAATGCCCTCGTGCATGCGTGCACCACCAGACGCCGAGACGATGACAAACGGATACCGGTAATGGATCGCGGCTTCTGCGGCTAGTCGGATTTTCTCGCCCGTGCCACCAGCCAGGCTGCCGCCCATGAAGCGGAAGTCCATGACAGCCAGCACAATCTTGCGTCCGTACAGGCGTCCGATGCCTGTGATGACCGCCTCCTTGAGCCCCGTCTTGGCGCTCGTTTCGGCAGCCTTGTCGGCGTAGGACCCCTTGGCATCAGCGAATTTGAGGGGGTCGGAGAATGTGAGGCGGGGATTCAGCTCCGTGTAGGAGTTGGGGTCCAGCAGCATCTCCACACGTTCGGCGCTGGTTAGCCGCTCGTGGAAATTACAGCGATCGCAGGTCTTGAGGAGCTTTTCCCATTCCTCACGATAGACATGCGCCTTGCAACTTGGGCAGACCACCCAGACATCCTCCTTGGCAACTTCAGGAGGCTGCGTCTGCTTCTTTTTTGGTGAAAACCATCCCATCCTTGTCGGCTCCTTCTCCAGCGGCGGACGGCCACCAGAGGCTTAAAAGGAAACGCTAGCATTCCGGTTCTACCGGCTTTAGCGTGTGATTTATCATGGGTTACGATAGCATCGGTGGATGAATGACACCCGACTTTACGAGCAGATATTGGGAATTGAGTCGCCATGGTCGGTTAGATCGGTGACCTTGAAGAAGGACGAGGGGAGCATCGAGGTTGACGTGGCGTGTTCTGAGACGATGTGGGGATGCCCGGAATGTGGATTGCGGATGCACGTCCACGCCTGGGAACAACGTCGGTGGCGGCATCTGGACAGTTGTCAGTACAAGACGATCCTGGTGGCCAATGTGCCTCGGGTGAAGTGCGACAAGCATGGGACGCAGATGGTGAAGGTGCCATGGGCGGAACCTGGGAGCCGGTTTACGGCTTGGTTTGAACGGCTGGCGATCGATGTGTTGCAGGAATGCTCCACGGCGGCGGGGTGCGAGATCCTGAGGATTACCTGGGATCAAGCCGATGGGATCAAGCAGCGGGCGATTAACCGAGGACTCGCCCGACGCCAGGCGGTGCCGGTTAAGCGGCTGTGCGTCGACGAGAAGGCGGTCGGTTGGGGGCATCAATACGTGACCATCGTCAGTTGTGCGGATGGAGGGAAGACGAGAGTGCTGGCCATCGAGGATGATCGCGAAGAGAACAGCCTGAATCGGTTCTGGCGGACCCTGACACCTGAACATCGTGAGGCCGTGGAAGCCGTGTCGATGGACATGTGGGAGGCCTTCAGAAACTCGACGCTCCGTTATGTTCCTGGAGCCGCCGAGAAGATCGTCTATGACAACTTCCACCTCGCCCGCTACATGAACCGGGCCGTGGATGAGGTTCGACGGGCTGAGCATGAAGTGAAGCAAGGCGACACGGTATCGCCCCTGAAAGGGACGCGGCAACTGTGGCTGTATGGCTTGGAGAACGTACCGAGAAAGTGGGCGGCTCGTTTCCGGGAATTGCGTGCCCTTGCTACCAAGACGGCACGGGCATGGAAGGTGAAAGAACTGTTCCGCTCTTTCTGGGCTTGCGCCGATCCAGCCGATGCCACGGAGTTCTTCCGTAAGTGGTACCGAGACGCCATAGCGACCCGATTGGAGCCGATCAAAAAGGTGGCCCGTATGTTCAAGAAACACTGGGCCAATATCGTAACCTTCTTCCGTCATCACCTTAGCAATGCTCACGCCGAAGGCATTAATAGCCGTATCCAGCATCTGATCCAACAGGCGTGCGGCTACCGCAACCGTGATCGTTTCAAACGTGACGTGCTCTTTCATCTCGGCGGTCTCGACCTACACCCTGCGATTGTTCAATAACAAATCACACGCTATTCCCTGAAGAACCAGCATTCCGCAGCGATGGAATCAAGCCCAGGATTCAACCGCTTGCATCATCGTTGCCCTGCCAGTAATGTCTCGATCCGGGCCAGACGACTTTCGATCTTCTCGGCCGCCTCCGGCAGGGCCTGCGCGGCTTTGGCGCTGGAGCATAAGGCGGGATTGTTCACCCACCAATCCATGCCCATTTCCTTGGCCTTATCCACCGAACAGATCACCAGGCGGATCTGGATCGTCAACAACTCGACATCCACGAGATTGATCCTGATATCCCCGGCGATAACGATGCCTTTATCGAGTATCCTTTCGAGAAGATCCGCCAGATTTGTGCCTCCAACGGACGTTGCAACTCTGCGTGCGACTGCCATTTTTCACCTCCTGCTTATAGAAGTTTACCCAAGGGACCCAAGTCCAGATTCAAATCTTCATCTTTGAGGCCAAACTCGCGGGAAATTCTGGCGAGTTCCTCGGACTGTCGCATTAATGTCCGACCGAGACGTTCGATCTCTTCATCCGTAAGGTCGCCCCCGTCGATTCGCCGGAGCGCCTGTTTCTCCAGCAGTTCATGGAGCAGTTTGACCACCGTCAGAACAAGTTGCGCCAACCCGTTTTTTGTCTTTTCCGTATCTAGCTTCAAGCGCCGGGTAGGTTGCGAAACTTGGCCGGCCGTCATGGTTCGGGCAAAGTCGCCTATGGCAGAGGAATCCACCGCTGGTTCTCCGGCAGCATTCACGCTAGTGTCGGCTCTGGTTTTGGTCATGTTAAGCCTCTCGCCCGCCGCGCCGTTTCCACGGAGGAAATAACCACCTGTAAACTCAGGTAAATCAAATCCACATCGGCGACGGAAATTACAATCTCACCGACAATCACGGCGCCTTTGTTGAGAATCCGGTCAAGCACCTCGCAAAGGCTCACTTGATCGGTTGCAAGCGAAACATCATTAGTCATGCTGGCCCCCTGAAGTAAGATACAGGAGTTGCCCAAGAGCCGCAAGGTTCGCTATTCCCCTGGGATCGCTTTGCCGGTACACGAGCGTTTGCGGAATATCCGGAAAAGCCGCCATAAAGTGCCGCCTGGTGCGCGACTCCCGGACGAAAAGCGCTGCGCAGAGTGGTTCGGCGCCTTCCGGCGTTGCCATGTTCAGGAACAAACCGGGAACCGGGATCGCCAGCCGTCCACAAGCAGCCAGCAGATCGCCCGTTTCCGCAAAAGACATTTCGGTGAGAATACTGACACTGTAAAGGCGCGCACGGGACGGGTCGCGCAGAATCGCCCGCAGTCGCTTGACAGACTTAGATAGCCTGATCAGGCGCTCGGTTATCCCTGGCAACTGGAAGATGTCCCGGTACTTCAGAAAAAGCCCGAATACCACTTTCAACCAACCCTCAATAATTTCCGGCAACTCCAACAGCCTGATCAGGTGACCCGTCGGCGCGGCGTCGAGCACCAACATGTCGTAGCCATCCGGGGACAAAAATTCCATCACCGCCGCCAGCGCCATCAGCTCATCGATCCCCGGTGGCGACAGATCCAAGATCCGTTCCATGACTTCACGATCGAACGTCAAATCGAGGTTTGGCATCAACTTGGAAAGAAATTGCGCAAGTTCTTTACGGTACTGATTTTTCAGAGCAATAAAATCGGCGCCGGCGTCCATTTCCATGGCCCATAGTCCCGGCACTACCGGCGTGGGCTTGGGGCCGAGGGGTAAATTTAGACAATCGGCAAGAGAATGGGCGGGATCGGCTGAAAAAAGTAGGACGCGCTTTCCGGCGTAGGCGCTGGCCAGACGCAGCGCTGTGGCGCAGGCCAGAGTGGTCTTGCCGACCCCGCCTTTGCCTGCAATGACGAGCATCGTCGTGTCCGGCAGCGGCAACGGGATGGCGTTATCCACCTGCGGAGCAATCGGAGGCAGGGACGGCTGATTTTCCGCGCCGGACGCGTCGACGGGCTTAAACTCTCTCCAAAATGACCGCAAACCTTCCAACCCTTTGACTTCCTGAGGATACATGGGCACGCCCCAGAGACGCACACCGTCAAAAAGCTGTTCGTGGGAAAGACGGGAAAGTTCCTGTATCTGTCGGGCGCGAATATCCCGGCACAGGTTGCACCGACTTTCCGGAAAAAGCCGGTTGACCACGACATCTTTAATTTCGATGCCCAGCCGTTTCAGCTCCCGGATCAGATCCAGCGTTTCCCCGAGGCTCAGGGCTTCGGCCAACATAACTGGGATAAAACGGCAGCGCTTGCGATCTTTGAGGAGTTTTTCCGTCTCCTCAACAGCAGCGGCGAGTCCTTCGATAAAATCATCGAGGTCGTCCCGCTCATAGGTCCCATGAAAAACCTTCTTCATGTAACGGTGTTTGGCCAAAAGGGTATCGAGCGCCTCCAACCACGCCCGCATCTGATCAGGCATTCCCATCAGCCGCAAAGTGTGACCGGTGGGCGCCGTATCCATAACGATCCCGGCATATTTCCCGTCCCTGACCCAGCGGCTGATTTCCAGAAAACCCATCAGTTCATCCATGCCGGGCAGTGAAAGCTCCAGAAACCGATCAATGTCCTCCTCATCCAGGAAGGTTCCTCGTGAGGCGATATCCATGAGCCTTTGTCGGTTCCTAGCCTTGAAATCCCGCAGGTGTGCCTGAGCGTCCAATTCCAGAACCGTCAGATTTGACGGCGGCTTGGCCCCGGCGAAACTGTCCTGAAGGGAATGCGCCGGATCGGTGGAAACCAGAAGGATGGCAAGATCAGGGTGTCGGACGGCGATGTCCAATGCCGTCGCCGCCGAGGCGGTCGTCTTACCCACGCCGCCCTTGCCGCCGAAAAGCAGAAGCTGCAGAACGTCAGCTCCAAGAAAAACTGGCGGTTTCTGTGCGTTGTCCATGACTGTGCCGGTATTCTTTCATTCTCTGCGTTCCGGCGTCTCTGCACGAGACTCTTCGTCTTCCTCTTCGTCTGCTTCCTCTTGAACGCCACCCTCGTCTTCTTCCTCAGCATCCTCAGTGGCTGCGTTCAAAACATCCAGGCGATCAAGCAGCACTTTTTCCGCAGCGTCAAATTCCGCTTCCGTCATCTTGCCGGTTTCCAGCATCATGTAAAGTTCGCCGAGCTTAGCGGTGATGGCGGCCGGCTCGGCGGCCTTGTCCTTCCGGGCGGCGCTATGTATCTCACGAAAAACCCAAATCAGACCACGAATCGGAGCAAGGACGATGTCATCAACCAGAAACATCAGAGTGCCAGTTCAATATCCACAAAATTATGCGGCGCCCATGGCCCATTGAAATCGAAGGTGAAATTATTGTCAAAATCCCGCGCCGCAGCGCAAATAGCTGTTTCAAAATCCTTTTCGATAGCCGGTCGTGGCACAAGACAGGCGAGATTCATGACTTCTTTTTCGTTGCGCGTCGGATTCCTTTTGATTTCGAGACTGCAGGTCTTCAGGCTCGTCTCCACTTTTTGCGTGAGTTCCTCGCGGTCATACTGGAGCATCCGATCAAAGAGCCGCCCGACTTCAATTTGGTCGTCCTTGGTAGGAGCGTGGATGCCGCCGAGAAACTGGTCGCGCGCCGCCCGCAACTCGGCATGCGTGTTGACAAAATACTCGAATATATTCGGGACATCCCAAGCGACCCGCACCCCCATCTCCACCTTGCCGTAAACCCTCTGGATTTGTTTGACGAAGGACTTCCGGTTAAGTGTCAGAATCCGCTTGATCTCTTTCGCCCCCTCGGCAATGATGCCAAAACTAATCGGCAAAGGCGTGTCGTCTTGCATGAGGCGCTTGAGAACGGCCTGGTGCGCGGCGATATGGCGACGCTCGGGACGTATCTTCCCGTTGCCGAAATCGCTGACCACTGCGGCGACATGGTCATCCGAAATCAGATAAACCCGCGCCCCGTCAATGCCGATCGGGCCGTAATCACGGTCAACTGTTGACTGGATGACCGCGTAGAGGTATTTTCCCGTGCTTGTTGTCGTGCCAGCCATAGCGCCTTCTCCATGTTGCATCAGACCCTAAGTTTACTTTTTTTGGCCGCAGCGTCAATGCTCGTAAGATTGACCGACTTGATACGGCCTTCACTCAGCTTAACCTCTAATATAGCGCCGCAGGCATAACACTTTATCGCGCCCTCGTAATCGCCGTAAGACTCGTCTTCAAGCACAATATTATGACCGCAGGACAAACAGTTGATTTTCACGCGCATTGCTCCTTTGCGAATTCGATTCGCGACTGATGCCCCGTCCACTGCCTGACCAGCCAGGCAAAACGAAAGCGCCGGTTAATCAGGTCCAATTTCGCATAATACACGCGGTGCGAATCAGCATGACCCACGAAAAAACCCGCCGACGCCCGGCAGGCCATATGCCCCTTGCGCTGGCGGTTGGTGGGAATGTGATGCGAATCGTAAATTGTCAGCATCGTGAACTCCTTACTTAGTACCTGATTTTGAACGACCCAGTGTTAGCCAGGGGCGCCGACGTCGAACGCCTCACAGGCCGATTCCCGCGCGGCTGCGGGACGGTTTGAGCTTCCAGAGAATTAAGCGCCTTCTGTTTTTCCACCTCGATCTCTTGAAAGCGCTGGTCAATTCTGCGCACCTTTTCCAGAGCGCAAGCCTTCTCGACACCGCGGCGGTGCTTTTCCATCTCGAGCACGCTGATTTTCATATAGGCCTTGTAGGGAATGGCCTGATCGTCCACACGTCCCGACATGGTCCGGATATTCTGAACGCCTCGCAATACCTTTTTCGTCGCTGGCATGGTTTTATCTCCCGGTTGTTCGGCCGGATTTGCCCGGTCCACAGACTTTACGGAGCACCTCTTCCACCTTGTCAAGCATCAACGGCTGCCCGCTGTGGGTTACCTTGGCGGTATCGGTGGCGAGCACATCGCGGCAAACCAACAGGAAAAACTCGTCGTCCGAACTGGCGCGGCGTTTCTGCGATGAAAGAATCTTCCCGATGGCAATGCCGGCGCGAATGGTCGGACGGTGATTGTTCACCCCAAACATCCGCAATTCCCGAACCATATCCACGATCCGTTCGGCGTCTTCCTGAGGCAGTCCGGATTTCTTCTTGACGATCATGACTTCCGTATCGCGGTCGTAATGCTCCAGATGAATGGTTATCAGCCGGTCCATCAACGCATCCTGGGTCTTGTGGACACCGGCATATTCTTCGGGATTGGAGGTGAAAACAGCGCGAAAATCCGGGTGTACGGTCAAGTAGCCTTCGCCCGACTGTCGAAGTTTCGGCAGATTCAGGATGCCCTCGGAAAGCACACTCAAAAGGGCGTTGTTGGCCTCTGGACGGGAACGGTTGAATTCGTCGTAAATAAAAATCTCCCCGTTTTTGCAAGCCGTGGTGAGCCTGTCGTCCACCCAGAAGTTCCGCGACTCTTCTTCCGTCTTGAGCACGGAGTGGATGAAATTATCGACAACCTTGTGTTTCCGGTAGCCGCCCTCCCGGCCTACAAGATCGGAACTGCCGAATTCATCGTCCCCGTGAACCAGCGTGACCGGACGCCCGAGTTTCGACGCCACATGGAAGGCCAGCGTCGTCTTGCCGGTTCCGGCCACACCGGAAAAATGGACAGGATAACCGGCAATCAAGTATGCCAGCGCCCGCTTGGTCACCTGTTCGACATAAGGGGAAGATACAAAACTATCGCTGGCTTCGGGTTGCACCCCGTCCTGTACAGTCGGCACGCGAACTGTCGGGAGGGAAACCGCTTTCGTGGAATTTCGACTCATGATCAACTCATTTCTTGATCGCTTTTTTAAAAATGACGCAACCGCGTCCCCGGCACTTCAAACAGGCCATGGCCGGAGCCGACGCATCGTCACCAGTGCCATGACAGACCGGACAGACAACCGTTGGTTGCGCCGGACTGGTAACGGAACCCTTGCCTCCGCAAGTCGTGCAAGTCAGGGTTTTTACGGCGCCGGTACCACGACAGTGAGCGCAGGCAATGGCAGGGGCGCGAACCTGAACTTTGCCGCTTCCTCCGCAGACGCAACACGTGGATAGAGCCGACATGACGTCGAAAGGATCGCGGCCTTTCCCGCAGCAAAAAGCACAAGTTAAATCCACTACAATCTTCGTGCTTCGTGATGAACGGTTCCAATTCATTCTCACACTCTATCAAGCGCTTTTCACCTCTGCCATCAATTTATTTTTCCGTCTGCCGTTTTGTCTTTTTACGTTTCGCTTTAGAAACCGCTTTACCAAACTTTTCACGCAGCCAGTCCTTCGGTTCGAACGCACTGGCCTTCGGAGGATCCGTCCTTGGCGTAACTCTGATCTTCATGGGCGCAGCGGCTACGACTGCTTTGGCCTTGGGAACTGCAACAGCGGCGGCTACAACCGCCTTGGAATTGATTACAGTAACTCGCGATTCGCAAACCTGCTTGCGCGAACTCGCAACCTGATTCCTGATTTCAAGCAACAGGGCCTTGCGTTGATCGCTCGCTATCCGGGCCTTGTCCACCCGCGCCTTGGCAAAATCCGCCAACATTGACTTCACGTCGGAGGTCAGACTGGATTGGTAAGCCATCCGTTCCGCGCGCTCTGTCTTCTCCATGGCGGCCAACTTACTCATGATGATTTTCATTTAAATTCCTGTTTTATTTACATTCCAAGTGGCAGGGGCTTGAATTGCCCCCGCCACCAGGAAGACTCACTTGATCTCAGGCTCAGGCAGGCGTGGCGGCGTTGGCCGTCAAACCAATCGCCTCGGCGTACTTGAGATAGGTCTCAACCGACGCGATCACAACACGCGCTTCGACCGAGAGCAGTTCAATACCAACCAGCGATACCTTCACCCAGGCATCAATCACGATACCCTTGTCCAAGATGCGGTCGACGACTTCGGCCAGGCTCGAGGAATCCGTTGATTTTTGAATCTTTGCCATTGT
>CAIYGI010000137.1 GCA_903925685.1 uncultured bacterium | reverse complement strand
CCTGCCCCGTAACCGATCCGTGATCGGGAAACATCCCGTTCAGATCGAAGATCGCGCCCGGTCGGCAACTTTGTAGTGCCGCGAAAATTTGGGCGTTGATTTTCAATGATTTATGACGCAAAGCGCGAAACTTGGGCTAGAACGTTTCGATGTGGCCATCGAGAAAGACCGCGTTGGCTTTGTTGGTTTCGCCGGTGCGGTGGCCGATCCATAATTGATTCGCGACCTTGGCGCGCAGGCTGATGTTCGTGTTGATCGGATTAAACTGCGTCAAAGGGGGTGTATTCATCGCCACCATACTGTCGCCGAACAACACTGTGTTGGCCGGGGTTTCGTTGTTGATTAACGACGCCCCCGACACATTCACGTTCATCGAATAGGTCCACACGGCGCTAGGCGACTTGAAAATTGCCGACGGACAGGCGTAGATGCCGACGGAATGGGTGTAATTTGAGTACAGTGACCCTTTGATGATGCACAACCTAGCATTGGCGTTATTCCAAGCATAGGTTCCTTGTTTGTCCTTGGCCGGGGTGTCATACCATTCCAACCATCCTTGGTGATGCTTCCAGTCGACAATTTCAAAATAGTTGATGCTGACCGAGTACGGCAGAATGCCGCCGTTATCGGCGGCGTACTGCACGGATGCAATCTGGAGCTGGCGCAGATTCGACTTGCATTGAGTCGAGCGGCCTGCCTCGCGCACCCCGTTCAGCGCAGGGAACAGCAGGGCGGCGAGGACCCCGATCACCGCGATCACGACCAGCAATTCAATCAGCGTAAAGCCGGGACGTTTGAGCTGTGGTTGAGCTTGCATGAATAATCCCTCCCGCCCGTCGCGAACATTCGTGGAGGCGGGCCTGCCGGGAAGGATACCACAGCCGCGTCTTTGCGCCAACGGATTTCGACTTTTTTTGCCGCGAAAGATTTGAAAAAAGGTCCGAATATGCGACAATTGCGATTTGGCAATCCTGCAGGCGAATGAAACGCCCATGAGAAAGTTGCATCGATCGAAACTCGGAACAGCGTGACGGCCCATGGATTTTCAGACAACAAGCCCGCCTTCCATCGCGCCCCATCCGGCCAGGTTTTCGGTCGCGGCGAATTACGATCCCGATCTGGTCCCGGCCATCGCCGCCTATCCCGTGGATGAGGTGTACGGAAAGTTTCCCGCCGACGGCATCGGCGGCGGCCGCCCCGCTTACATGGCCAGCCCTGTTTCAAGGCGGGAGTTGCGCCGCTATGTCGGCCTGCTGGAGTCGCATGGCATCGCTTTCAATTACCTCCTGAACGGAGCCTGCTTCGGCAACCGGGAGTGGACGCGGGCCTGGCAAAAGAAGGTCACCGTGCTGCTGGCGCGACTGCAGGCGATGGGAATCCGCCGCGTCACCGTTTCGACGCCGTTTCTGCTCGATCTGGTGAAAAAGCGCTTCCCCTCGTTCAGGGTCAAGGTGGGCATCTACGCGCAGGTGGATACGCCGCGCCGGGCGCGTTTTTGGGCGGACCTCGGCGCCGACGCCATCACACTGGAGAGTTTTTCGATCAATCGCGACTTTGCCCGCCTTGTCGCCATCCGCCAGGCGGTGCAGTGCGAGTTGCAACTGATCGCCAATCATGTCTGCCTGCCGAACTGTCCCATGCAGGTCTATCATCAGAACGGTTTTGCGCATGCGTCCGGCGATGCGGGAGCCTTGTTCATCGACTACTGCGTGCTCCGTTGTTCCCGGCAGCGGATTGAAGATCCGTCGCTGTTCATCAAGGCGGGCTGGATCAGGCCCGAGGATCTCGGCGTCTACGAGGCCATGGGCTATACCACCTTCAAGTTGCTGGAGCGGGGAATTCCCTCCTCCGAACTGCTGCGCCGCGTGCGGGCCTACAGCGAACGCCGCTTCGAAGGCAACCTGGCCGATCTCCTGCTCTCCCACGGTTTCAAGGAACCGGTGCGCAAACAGTCCTTCTGGACCTTGCGCCATTTCTGGAAGCCGCGCCAGGCCGGGCCGGCGAAATTGAAACGGATCTTCGACCTGGCGCGCAAGCAGGGCATGCTGTTTACGCAGGCGGAGCGCCCGATCATGATCGATTCGCGGAAAATCCCCGCGGACTTCCTGGGCGGTTTCGCCGCGCGCGATTGCGCGGCGCTCGCATGCGCGGAATGCGGCTACTGCGAACGCATTGCGGAGCAGGCGGTGACGGTCAAGTCCGGTTTCCGCGAAGCGATCTTGAAACTTTATGCCGCGACGGACGACGCCATGGCCAGCGGGGAGTTCTGGAATGTTTGAAGTGCGCGCCAGCGAGGCGGAATTTCTGGACGACCCCGGTTGCGACCAAGAACTGGCCGCCGCGAGTTACCGTTTCATGACGATGATCAATGCCTGGGCCGGAGGGACCGCCGTGGTGCGGCGTTTCCTCGCGGAGAAGGCGCGCGAAGCCGGATGCGGCGGCGCATTGCGCGTTCTCGATGTCGGGTCGGGCAGTTGCGATATTCCGCTGGCGGTCAGCCGCTGGGCCAGGCGGCGCGGCCTGCGCCTGCGATTCACCTGCCTTGAGCCGTCGGCCCGCGCCGTCGCGCTGGCCAGAACGCGGCTGGCGCTGGCGGACGATCCAGATGTGCAGGTACTGCAGGAGAATCTCTTCGCGCATCGGCCGGCGGAAGCGTACGATTACGCCACGGCTTCCATGTGTTTCCATCATTTCAAGGACGAAGAGATTCTCGAAATAGTGCGGCGGCTCCGGACCTTTGTCCGGAAGGAGGTCTTGATCAACGATCTTCGCCGCGCCGCGCCGGCCTGGCTCGGGGCCTGCCTGTTGACGGCCGGAGGGCCTGCCGGCGTCCGGCACGACGCCCTGGTCTCGATCCGCCGCGGTTTCAAGATTTCCGAATTTAAGGCGCTCCTGCAACGGATTCCCGATTGTACGGTCTCGGTCAGGGCGGCCTGGTGCTTCCGGATTTCCGCCCGGATCGCGTTCGTCCGCGCATAACGCCGCCAGAAGAGGAGAAGCTCGTGCCTGTATACATTCGACACATCGAAACGCTCGTGCCGGAAAACGCCTACTCGCAGGAACTGTTCCGCGAGAAGATGATGTCCTGGCTTTCGGACGAACGAGAGCGGCGCCTGGTGCGCAGCATCTGCCGTAATTCCGGCATCGAAACCCGCCACAGCGTGCTGGGCGATTTCCAGCCCGGCGCCGCGCCGGGAGGCTTGTTCGATCCGGATACGGCAGGCATGCCGGCGACGCCCGGAACGATGGAACGCAACGATCTGTTTCAGAAAGAGGCGCGGCGCTTGTCGGTCGAGGTCGCCCGGCGCGCCATCGACCGCTGCCCCGGCGTGTCGCCGGCCGACATCACGCACGTCATCACCACCACCTGCACCGGGTTTTCGAATCCCGGCCCGGACTATTACATCGTGCGCGAGAACGGCCTGCGCGCATCCACGGAACGTTATGCCTTGGGCTTCATGGGTTGCTACGCGGCCATTCCGGCCCTGCGGCTGGCCTGGCAGTGCTGCCAGGCGAATCCGTCGGCCGTGGTGCTGGTTGTCTCGATTGAATTGTGCAGCCTGCACCTGCGCTTCGGGAACGGCATGGATTCGCTGCTCGGGAACGCGATTTTCGCCGATGGGACGGCGGCGGCGCTGGTGAGCGCCCGGCACCCGGTCGCCGGAGCGGTTTGCCGCATCGAGGGCTTCGCGTCGGACCTGATTCCGCGCGGCGAAAAGGACATGGCCTGGCGTATCGGCAACGAAGGATTTGCGATGAGGCTTTCGACCTATGTTCCCGACCTGATCGCGGGCAGTGGTAACAGTTTAGCCCTTTTTTCAGAGGTTTAAGATGAGTCGGCGTAGAGGGCGGCTTGGGCGGTGGCGATATCGGCAGTGAAGAGGGCGAAGAGGAAAGGGATGATGGGTTGGCTTTGGCGGCGAGCGGTGCCGAGGAT
>CAIYGI010000136.1 GCA_903925685.1 uncultured bacterium | reverse complement strand
TCGCACATCTCAATCACGAGGCTTGCTGTTTTATCGTCTCGTAGAGCAAGCCGTGCAGACCGCCCCATTGCCCTACCGACAGATCGTCGAAAGAAAACACAACCTGTAGGGGGCGTTTGCGTTACATGGATACCCCCTTTCAGATATTAGCGCGTCCCCCACTCTGCGCGAGTTCGCGCAAGGGGCGGCGCAGAGTTCGATCATGCCGGTGGCGGACTTTTTGGCGCCGACGGTTGAGGTGGCCACCAGTACGGGGCGGTACAAGGTCTACACCGAGAAGAACCGGTTCCACATTCCCGAAACGCTGCGCACGTTGGGCGGGCGGGCTTCGGAACTGCGTTTCGAGGTCACGGACTCGACCTACAACTGCGAACCGCACGCTTTGGATTATCCGGTGGACAACCTGGAGCAACTTGAGGCCGAGGGGCTTGAGAACATGCTGCGCGAGGGCGCGGTGGCGGTGGCGGAAGTGGCCGCGCTGGCGCACGAGAAGAGCGTGATTGACGCGGCGCTGGCCGTGGTGGGCGCCGGGACTGCCAAGTCCTGGGCCGATGCGGCCGATCCAATCGCGGACATTGATGACGCGATCCTGACCGTGATCAAGGCGGCCAAGTACGGGTCGCTGATGGGCGTGGGCGTGTTGTTCGGGGCGACGGCTTGGAAGATCTTCAAGAATCAAGCCAAGGTGCGCGGTCGGTTCGTGGTCGGCAACGGGGCCGGCAAGGGGTCGCTGGGGTTGGCGGTGCCGACGGAGATGTCAGCGGGTCAGATGTTCATCGGCACGCCGGAGGTGCGGACCAGCTACATGATCTACGACGCCAATCCAGAAGGAAAAGCGGAGAGCGTTTCGTTCCTCATGGACACCGCGGTGTTGATCTTCGCGCGGAAGGATGCGCCGACCCGGCGCGATCCGAGTTTCATGAAGACCTTCCGGCTGATGAACCGTTTCATGGTGCCGGGTTCGTACGTGCGTGATGACGGGCGCGTGGAAGTGGCCAAATTCGACTGGTCTGAAGATGTGAAGGTCACGAACAGCGCGGCCTGCATTCGGTTGAATGCTTCGGCGACGTAGGCGCTGGCGCGCGGTGAGTAGTGAGTGGGGAGTGGGGAGTGGGGAGTGGTCAGAGGTCGGCAAATCGGAATGCTGAATGTTGAATGTCGAATTTTGAATTCTGAAGGGTGAAGGCTGTTTCAGGGTGCCGGGGAGGGCGGTTTTGTGCTTCCCGTCCTCCCTGGCGGGGGCTGGCCACCTGCCGCAGGCAGGCGGCTACAAAAGCGGGGGATACCGTGGGAGACTGGACGGAATTGACGGCCGCCACTGTGACCAACGCGTTGCCGACGGACATGGCGACGCTTTACGCCACATGGATTGACGTTAATCCTGGGAAGGTGGCGCGGCTGGGCGAGTTGGTGGCCGAGACGGTGTCGATCTACCGGGCGGCGGTGGCGTCAAATCCAAGCAACGAACTCGATGTGGCGTTGAACACTGTGCCGACAACCGGGTTTAGGCATGCGCTGAACCAGATCATGTTCAACCTGGGCATGGAGATGGGCGTGCAGTTTGCCCCCGAGGTCTACAGTCTGATCACACGGGCGGACATCTGGTTGCGCATG
>CAIYGI010000135.1 GCA_903925685.1 uncultured bacterium | reverse complement strand
CGGGCAACCCGCATCAGGACGGGTCTGCCAAAAAAAACTACATTTTACCGTTTTTTAGCTTGCGGACGTCCACGAAACGTGTATTCTTATTTTTGTTGGAGCATTTAAGCCTGTGCTCCAAACCATTTTGCAAAAGGCTCACCAGTTCAGCCGTACACGCATTCAACCGCCTGGTCGGAACAGGCCACGCTTTGGACACAGGACGAACACTTCGCGGGTCTGCCGGGAGTCGAATACATGACCGCCCGAACCAAGGCATCCAGCGTGCGCGGGAAACCGCGCCGCTGATGCCTCCCGTTTAGGCAACTTAAACACGCCCGGCTGAATTTCAGCCTTATCACCTCCTTCATCTGCTTGAAACTCACACGCCACTCCCGTATATTTCGCCTACCACAATGTGGCTGGTAGTGTTTTTTGGGGCTTCTTGATCGGGACTCGGATGTGGTATTTAGACGGGCAGCAGGAGAATTGATACATGCAGATAAACAGCGCGGCGGAAGCGGCCATGGACTTGGCGCCTGTGTCGGAGATCGTGGCCTCGCACGCCCCTTTTTCGGAAGGCGACATCATCGGCGCCTTGCAGGATCTTCAGGACCGCTACGGCTATCTGGCTCAACCAGTTGTGGACGAACTGGCGCGGCTCAGCGGCTTGCCGGTCGCCAAGTTCTACGGCGTGGCGACATTTTACGCGCAGTTCCATTTGAAACCGCACGGGAAGCATACGGTTCGCGTTTGCCGCGGCACCGCCTGTCATGTGCGCGGTTCGCCCAAGATCATGGATGCGGTCGTCAGGCGTCTTGGCATCGATGATGGCGCGACCACGCCCGACATGCTTTTTTCGCTCGAAACCGTGGCTTGTCTCGGCACCTGCTTTCTGTCGCCCGTGATGCTGGTGGACAGCAAATATTACGGAAATCTCACGCCGGACCAGGCCGTCAAGGTGCTCGATAACATGGGTGCGAAGCGCGCTGGGCAGGGGACTGCGCATGCAGAGGGGAAGACGATATGCCCAAGCTGACGCCGGAAATCGAGAAACTGCGCGAAGTGCGCCGCGTCGCGCGGCAGCGTCGGCCTGCTCGTGCAGTGCGTATTTGCACGACCGGTTGCCGCGCGTTGGGCGCACTGGAGGTGCATGCGGCATTCGAGCGCGAACTGGCCGCGGCGGGCTTGACGGACAAGGTGGCGCTGGTCAAGACCGGCTGCCAGGGCATCTGCGCGGGGGCGCCGGTGATCGGCATCGACCCGGAAGGGATACTTTATCTGGGCGCCAAGCCCGAAGACGTGCCCGAAATCGTGCGCACGACACTGGTCGGCGGCGGTGTGGTCGAGCGTTTGTGTTTTCAAGGGCGCCAGGGGCCTATTCCGAAGCGGGCTGACATTCCGTTTTTTGCCGTCCAGAAACCGATCGTGCTCGCGCGTTGCGGCCGGATAGATCCGACCAGTATTGAATCGGCCCTGGCGGAGGGGAGTTACGAAATGCTGGAGCGGGTGCTGACCGGGATGGAGCCGGAGGCCGTGATCGCTGAAATAACCGCCTCCGGTCTGCGCGGCCGCGGCGGGGCGGGTTTTCCCACCGGCCGCAAGTGGAGCGCCACCCGCGCGGCGCCCGGCGAACTCAAATACCTGATCTGCAATGCCGACGAGGGCGATCCCGGCGCTTTCATGGACCGCGCGGTGGTGGAAGGCGACCCGCATGCCGTTTTGGAGGGGCTGCTGATTGCAGCCTTCGCCATCGGCGCCAGGCAGGGATACGTTTATGTGCGGGCCGAGTACCCGATCGCCATCGAACATCTCAAGCTGGCCATCGCGCAGGCGCGGGATCACGGCCTGCTCGGGGATAATATTCTGGGCACGGGCATGGCCTTCGACGTGAAGATCAAGGCCGGCGCCGGGGCTTTTGTCTGCGGCGAGGAGACCGCGCTGCTGGCCTCCATCGAGGGCAAGCGCGGCCAGCCGCGGACGCGGCCGCCTTTCCCTGCGCAAAGCGGACTGTGGGGCAAACCCACCTGCATCAACAACGTCGAGACCCTGGCCAATATCGCCGCGATCCTGCGCATGGGCGGCGCGGTTTATGCCGGGCTGGGCACGCCCACGAGCAAGGGCACCAAGATTTTCGCACTGGCCGGCAAGGTCAAGTACACCGGTTTGGTGGAAGTCCCGATCGGCATCACGATGAATCAACTGGTCAACGACATCGGGGGCGGTGTGCCCGCCGGTTCGGCCTTCAAGGCCGCCCAGATGGGCGGGCCTTCCGGCGGCTGCGTGCCGGCCCGCTACCTCGACATGCCGATCGACTACGAGACGGTCAAGGAGGTTGGGGCCATCATGGGCTCGGGCGGCCTGATCATTCTGGACGGCGCCACCTGCATGGTCGACCTGGCCCGGTATTTCATGGAGTTCTGCGCCAAGGAATCGTGCGGCAAGTGTCCGCCCTGCCGGATTGGCACGACCCGCATGCTGGAGATTCTGACGCGCATTTGCGCCGGGGATGGCAAGCCGGAGGACATCGCGCGCCTGGAAGAACTGGGCAGCCAGGTCAAGAAGAACTCGCTCTGCGGCCTGGGCCAGACCGCGCCCAATCCCGTGCTGACGACGATTCGCCATTTTCGCTCGGAATACGAGGCGCATGTCAACGAACGGCGTTGTCCGGCCGCCGTCTGCCGCCGCCTGATCAGCTTCAAGATTTTGCCCGAGAAATGCATCTGTTGCGGACGCTGCGCGAAGGCCTGTCCGGTTCCCTGCATCACCGGCAAGATCGGCAAGGCGCCGGCGCGGGCCACCGCGCAGGACCGCGAAAAGGGGAAAGTCGGCGAGCCATTCGTGATCCAGTCGGCATTGTGCATCAAGTGCGGCGCCTGCTTCGATATTTGTCCGGTCGCTGCAATCGAGAAAAAATGAGCGGTGCAGGAATGAATGACCTCAAGGAGAAAGCCCCCATGGTCCGCTTGACCATTGACCGCCGCGCGATCGAAGCCCAACCGGGCCAGACCATCATGCAGGCCGCCCAGGACAACGGCATCTACATCCCGCATCTCTGCCACGAGCCGCGCCTGATCCCGGCCGGCGCCTGCCGGCTCTGCCAGGTCCATGTCGGCGCGCTGGACCGCCCGCCGGTGCTGGCCTGCGCGACCCCGGTCAGCGAGGGAATGGAGGCCGTCACCGAATCGCCCGAGCTTGCCGCGCGCCGCAAGTTGATCCTGGAACTGCTGCTGAGCGAGCACCGCGTGGCCTGCACTACCTGCGACGCCGACGGCGACTGCGTGCTGCAGGATCTGGCCTACCGTTATGACGCCAGGGAATGGACCTACGGAACCTTCCCGCACAGCGAGCCGGTGCTGCTTAATTACACTTCGGAAAACCGCGCGATCGAGTACGATGTCGAGAAATGCCTGCGCTGCGGCCGGTGCGTGCGTTTCTGCGAGGAAGTGCAGGGCGCCTGCGCACTGACTTTCGACAGCCGCGGCATCGGCGCCAGGATCAACACGGCCTACGGCCGGCCGCTGCACCAGTCCGACTGCGAACTTTGCGGCGGCTGCGTGCGGGTTTGTCCCACCGGTGCGATGCGCGAGAAGGCCGCCCGCGGACTGGGCCGGCTCAAGGATTTGACCAAGGTGCGGACCACCTGCACCTACTGCGGGGTGGGTTGCACGATGGAACTGAACGTCAATCCACGCCTCAATCGCATCGTGCGGGTGACCACCGAGCCCGGCATGGGCAGCAACGACGGCAATCTCTGCGTGAAGGGTCATTTCGCCTTCGATTTCGTAAATTCACCGGAGCGGCTGACGAAGCCGCTGATTCGCGAGAACGGTTCCTTTCGCGAAGCTTCCTGGCAGGAAGCCATCGAAAGGGCGAGCCAGGGCCTGGCCGCCGCCCGCGACCAGTACGGTCCGGAGGGGTTGGCGTTCCTGAGCTCCGCGCGCTGCACCAACGAAGAGAACTACCTGATGCAGAAACTGGCCCGCATGGCGGGCAAGACCAACAATGTCGATCAGTGCGCCACCACCTGCCACGCGCCGACCGTCGCCGGGCTGGCCCTGTCGCTCGGTTCCGGCGCCATGACGAACGCGATCGGCGAAATCAAGAATGTGCAGACGCTGTTCCTGATCGGCGCGAATCCGACCGAGGCCCATCCCATCGTCGGCCTGGAGATGAAAAAGGCCATGCGCAAGGGGGCGCGGCTGATCGTCTGCGATCCGCGCGATACCTGGATGGCGCGGCACGCGCAGATCCACATCAAGCACCGCCCCGGCACGGACAACATGCTGGTCAACGCGATGATGAATCACATCCTGGCCGCAAACCTGCACGACCAGGCCTTTGTCGCCGAGCGCTGCGAGCGTTTCGACGTGCTGCGCGAAAACGTCAAGGACTACACCGTCGAGCGGGCGGCGGAGGTTTGCGGCGTGGATGCGGAGCTGATCCGGCGCGCGGCGGAGTGGTATGCGCAGGGCACGCCCTCGGCGATCTTCTACACCCTGGGCATTACCGAGCACACCTGCGGAACCGAGAATGTCCAGAACCTGGCCAACCTCGCCATGCTCTGCGGCCAGATCGGCAAAGAGTCGTCGGGGATCAATCCCATCCGAGGGCAGAACAATGTCCAGGGCGCCTGCGACATGGGCGCGATCAACACCGTCCTCCCCGGCTACCAGAAAGTCGCCGACGAGGCTGTCCGCGCCAAGTTCGCCAAAGCCTGGGGCGCCGCGCTGCCGACGAATACCGGCGGGCGCGTGACCGACTTCATCGAGAAGGCCGCCGAGGGGGAACTCAAGGCATTTTACGTGCTTGGCGAGGATCCCGTGCTCAGCGAGCCCAACCAGGCCAAGGTCATCGAGAGCTTGAAGAAACTGGAATTTTTGGTGGTCCAGGAAATATTCATGACCGAGACGGCCAAACTCGCCGACGTGATCCTGCCGGCGACCTGTTTTGCCGAAAAGGACGGCACTTTCACGAATACCGAACGCCGCGTGCAGCGCGTGCGCAAGGCCGTCGAACCGCCCGGTGAGGCGCGGCCGGACTGGCGCATTCTATGCGATATGTCCACCGCCATGGGCTATCCCATGAACTATGCCGGCGCGTCGGAGATTTTCGACGAAATTGCCGCGCTCACGCCGAGTTTCGGCGGCATCTCCTACGAGCGCATCGACAAGGTCGGGCTGCAGTGGCCTTGTCCCACCAAGGACCATCCCGGCACCGGCTTCCTGCACAAGGGACGCTTCACCCGCGGCAAGGGGCTGATGCATGCCATCAGGCACCGCCCGCCGGCCGAGGAGCCGGACGCCGCCTATCCGTTCATGCTTTCCACCGGGCGCACGCTCTACCATTACAACATCGGCAACATGACCAGGAAGACCGCCTCCATTGCGCAGAAGCAGGACGAGAACTTTGTCGAGTTGCACCGCGTGGACGCGGAGCGCCTGGGCATTGCCGACGGCGGCCTGGCGCGCGTTTCGACGCGGCGCGGGTCGCTAGTGATCCGCGCGCATGTGGGCGACAAGGTTCGCCCCGGCGGACTTTGGATGCCGTTCCATTTCGTCGAGAGCGTGACGAACAAATTGACCAACGACGCCTTCGACAACATCACGCGCACGGCCGAGTACAAGTGCTGCGCCGCCAAAATCGAGCATGCCGACGCGCCAGGCGCATGAAGGCGTTGTTAACAAATAACTTGAAATCCCGGCGAATCAGGCGCTTACTTCGAGGAGTTGTAACGGCGATTTTTACAGGCCGCGCATGATGAGGTGACAGGAACGGGACACAATGCATCTGACACAACAAGAACGGGACGTGCTGGCAGGCGTTGTGCGGCGACTGAAAACGGACTTTCACGCCGAGCAAGTGCTACTCTACGGTTCGGCTGTCCGCGGCGAGATGGACAAGGAATCGGATGTTGATCTCCTCGTTGTCTTGCCTGACGTGAACTGGGAAATCGAGAAACGCATCGGCGATATCGCCTTCGACGCGGGCTTGGAAATCGGCCGCGTGATCTCGACGATGTGTTTCAGCCATTCGGATCTGACGGACAGTCCGATGCGCAGTTCACCACTCATCCTCAACGTGCGGCGTGAAGGAGTGCCACTATGACGCGCGACATCGTCGTTCTTGTGGATCGTCGGAGAGCATTTTGTCAAGACTGGCCAGTTCTCGCCGGAGGCCGGACGCCATTTGCGAAGCGCATTCGATTTGCGGCAGAAGAGCGACGTGAGAATCAGACAGGAGATTCGGACATGAACAAGGTCAAAGTAGTTTTGCAGAGGTAACCATGACAACGGATATAGTGAAGGGAAGGACACGAAAACTACTGGCACAATTGAAGGCAGCCCTTGAGAGAAGTGTGGGATTGCACAGTCTCACACTCTTTGGTTCCAGAGCGAGGGGCGATTTTACAACCGACTCCGATATGGATTTGCTGGTTGTGCTAGACGAATTGAACGCCGATACCGAAACGACCGTCCGCGACTGTGCCTGGGAGATTGGACTGGCCAACAGCGTGGTGATTGTCCCCGTGATCTACTCCCGGGATGAATGGGAAAACGGCCCGGACCGCTCATCGCTTCTGGCCTTGGCTATTGAAAAAGAAGGGATTCCCGCGTGAAGAAAGAGGACATAGCGACGCTTATCCAATATCGAATCGCCGAGGCTCGGTCTGCGTTGAAAGATGCAGATTGTCTTGTGCAAGGCCAGGGAAGTCCGCAGGGGATTGTCAACCGCCTGTACTACGCCATGTTTTATGCCGCTCTGGCGCTCATGCAGAAAATCGGCAAGATCCCGTCTAAACACACGGGAGTCATTGGCCTGTTTGACAGCGAGTTCGTACTCAAGGGCACATTTCCCAAGGAGATGTCAAAGTACTTTCACAGGGCCTTTGAACTACGCCAGACATCCGACTACAAGGTGATGAAACCCATTTCGACCGACCAACTCGAAGAAATTCGGCAACAGGCATCCGCCTTTGTCGAGAATGTCACGAGATACCTGAATACCGGATGAGAAAGACTGATAAGCATTAAGATCCCAAGTACCGTATTTGTTTAACAACAGGAGATTCAGGCATGAAGAAGGTCAAAGCAGTATTGGCGGGATGCGTAGTCATGGCGCTGGCGGGGTTCGCTTGGGCGGCCACGCCGATCATTGCGAATGTCCAGGTTTCGCAACGGGCGGGCACGAAGTTGGTGGATGTCGCCTATGACCTGACCGATGCCGACGGTTTGGCTCAGACGGTCTGGATCAATGTCTCCGGCGATGGCGGCCTGTCATGGACGATTCCATCGGGCAGTGTCAGCGGCAACGTCGGATCCGGAATCACTCCTGGCACGGGCAAACACATCGTCTGGAATGCCGGACAGGATTGGAACGGCCAATTCGTGCCCAACTGCAAGGTGCGCGTCTTCGCCAACGACGGCACCACCCCGATTCCGCCGGCGGGTATGTCATATATCCCGGCTGGCCAGTTTCAGATGGGCGACACCTTCAACGAAGTGGGGGATTCTGCGTTACCCCTCCACAATGTGCAGGTGGACGGCTTCTTTATGGATATCAACGACGTATCCGGGACGCTCTGGTTGACCGTGAAGCAATGGGGCACTGCGAGTGGCTACACCGACCTTGGCGGTTCTTACGCCGCCGCAACCCACCCCGTGCAGACGGTTACGTGGTACGACGCCGTGAAATGGTGCAACGCCCGCTCCGAGAAGGAGGGCTTGATGCCGGCCTACTACACCAGCGCGACTCTGTCGCAAGTGTATCGCACGGGATCGTTGAACATCTCGAACGCTTGCGTTAATTGGAGCGCCAACGGGTACCGTCTGGCTACCGAAGCGGAGTGGGAAAAGGCCGCACGCGGCGGAGTACTCGGTTGGCGCTATCCGTGGGGCAACACTATTGGCGGCGGTAACGCCAACTACTCGGGCAGTGGCGATCCCTTCGAGGGGGGGAATCCGCCGACGACGCCTTGCGGTTACTACAACGGCTCGCAGATTCCGGCCGGTCCTGACATGGCCAATGGCTTTGGCCTGTACGACATGGCCGGCAACGTGTGGCAATGGTGTTGGGATTGGTACGACTCGGCATACTATGGTAGACTGGAAGCCGCAAACAATCCGAGAGGACCGGCCCCAAAACTGCGGGAGTTGAGAGCGAAGGGTCGTGGAAGGCGCATTTTCCTGGTCTGAGCGCCACGGGGATGACATGCGAGCGCCCATTATGGCGGTGGACGAGGAGTTGGACGGTCGTCTGCACGGTGCAAAACGG
>CAIYGI010000134.1 GCA_903925685.1 uncultured bacterium | reverse complement strand
GCGAGACTGTCAAAAGCCCGGCGTGCGAACTGCTGGCTTCGGTCAGCGGTCGCGGATCGATCGCAAACGGGGTCTTGCACATCAGTGGAATGCGAGCGGACATAATGAATATAGTGATATACCACCAATATATCGCCTGTCTAGACCAAATTGCATCTTTTTTCAGATTCATCTAGGAAATTTACACCTGCGCACTCCCTGCCCTCTCTCTACGCGCGGATCATGGACATCCGGTTGGAGCGCGGACCGACAAACCCCATCGCCAGCAGCACCAGATCGGTCGGCACGCTGAATTCGCTGCCCGGCCGCTCCCGCATTTGCGCCCGTCCGCCATCCGCCGCCGGGCTCCATTCCACCTCGACCCCCAGCAGCGCGGTCACATGGCCGGCCTCGCCCAGCAGCGCCCGGGTGGAGACGTTCCAGCGGCGTTCGCCGCCCTCTTTGTGACTGCTCGAATCGCGGCGCTGCAGCGGCCACAGCGGCCAGGGCGTACACTCCGCCCGCGCGGGCGGCGGCTCGGGCAGAATCTCGTACTGCCGCACGCTCGCCGCGCCCTGACGCAAGGCCGTGCCCACGCAGTCCGAGCCCGTGTCGCCGCCGCCAATCACAACCACATGCCGCCCGGCGGCGTCGACGCGCTCCCGCGCCGGGATCGCCTCGCCGTCGCAGCGGCAATTCATCTGCCGCAGGTATTCGAGGGCGAAGTGTACTCCCGCCAATTCCCGTCCCGGCACCTTCAAATCGCGCGGTTCGCGCGCGCCGCCGGAGAGGCAGACGGCATCGAAACGGCTTTGCAGGTAGCGCATGGAAACGTCCTCGCCGACACGCACCCCCAGTTCGAAAACCACTCCCTCGGACTCCATCAAGCGCACGCGGCGATCGACCACCCGCTTCTCCAGTTTGAACTCCGGAATGCCATAGCGCAGGATGCCGCCGGCGTGCGAGGCGGAATCGTAGACCACCACCCGGAATCCCATGCGGTTCAGGGAATCGGCCACCGCCAGGCCGGCCGGGCCGGAACCGATCACGGCCACCCTTTCAGCGCGCCGCACGGACGGGGGACGCGGTTTCATAAGCCCCAGTTCGTAGGCCTTTTCGGCGATGTAGACCTCCATCTGGCGGATGGTGACCGCCTCGCCGTTCAGACCGCACACGCAGGCCGCCTCGCAGGGGGCCGGACAGACACGTCCCGTGAACTCGGGAAAGTTGTTCGTCGACAGCAAAAGTTCCAGCGCCTCCGGCAGGCAGCCGCGGTAGACGGCGTCGTTCCACTCGGGAATCAAATTCGCCAGCGGACATCCGTAGGCGTGACAAAACGGCACGCCACAGTCCATGCAACGCGCCGACTGTTCCAGCATCAGTTCCGCTTCGGGCAGCAATTCGACGGCATTGAAGTCGCGCACACGCTCAGCCCGCGGACGGTAGCCAGGTTCGCAACGGGCAAACTCCATGAAACCGGTGGGTTTACCCATGCACGACCTCCTCGCGCTCGGTCTCTACATCTTCCGGCATCATCTGGCCCAGCACACGCCGGTATTCCATCGGGAAAACCTTGACGAAACACGGCAGCCGGTTGTCGAAATCGGCCAGAATCTCCCCCGCGCGCCGGCTGCCGGTGAAGGTCAGATGCCGTTCCAACATCCTTTTGAGTTCGGCGATATCGCCCGTCCGTTCGACCGGCTCAAGGTCAACCATGCTCAAATTGCAGCGCGTATCGAACAGGCGGTCCTCATCATATACATAGGCGATGCCGCCGCTCATGCCGGCGGCGAAGTTGAGCCCCGTCCGGCCAAGCACCACCACGCGGCCGCCGGTCATGTACTCGCAAGCGTGGTCCCCCACCCCCTCGACCACCGCCCAGGCGCCGCTGTTGCGAATCGCAAAGCGCTCGCCCACGGCGCCGCAAATATAGCATTCGCCGCAGCTGGCGCCGTAGAGCAGCACATTGCCGGCGATGATGTTGGCGGCGGGGTCGTAATCGCTGCCGGCCGGCGCTTTGATCACGATCCGCCCGCCGGAGAGTCCCTTGCCGACATAGTCGTTGGCCTCGCCTTCGAGCACAAGCGTCAGTCCCTTGGCGGCCCAGGCGCCGAAACTCTGCCCCGCCGTGCCCTGGAAGCGCAGCGTGACCGTATCGTCCGGCAGTCCGGCATGGCCGTAGCGGCGGGCGATTTCGCCGGCAATCATCGTGCCCACCGTGCGATGCACGTTGCGGATCGGCGAGCTAAGCTCGACCGGGCGGCGCGCCTCGATGGCAGGCAGCACCTGGGGCAGCAATTGACGATCGAGCGCATCCTCAAGGCCGTGATTCTGCGCCTTCGTACAATGGAAAGGTCCGTCCGACTCCGGACGGAAGAGAATTCGGCTGTAATCCAACCCGCGTGCCTTGTTAAAGGATATGGCGTCGTTCATTTCCAGAAGGTCCGAACGGCCGACCATTTCATCCAGCGTACGCAGACCGAGTTGCGCCATGATTTCGCGCAGTTCCAGGGCGATGAAACGGAAGAAATTGACCAGATATTCCGGCCGCCCCTTGAACAGCTTGCGCAGCGCCGGATCCTGGGTGGCCACGCCCACCGGGCAGGTGTTCTGATGGCACTTGCGCATCATCAGGCAGCCCAGCACCACCAGAGGCGCGGTGGCAAAGCCGAATTCTTCCGCGCCCAGCAAAGCCCCGATCGCCACGTCGCGTCCGGTCTTGAGCTGGCCGTCCACCAGCACCCGGATGCAGCCGCGCAGATTATTCAAAACCAGCGTCTGCTGCGTTTCCGCCAGCCCCAGTTCCCACGGCGCGCCCGCATGCTGGATCGAGGAAAGCGGCGCGGCGCCGGTGCCGCCGTCGTAGCCGCTGATCAGCACGGCGTCGGCCCTGGCCTTTGCCACCCCCGCCGCGACCGTGCCGACGCCCAATTCCGAGACCAGTTTCACGCTGATGCGGGCCTGTGGATTGATGTTCTTCAGGTCGTATATGAGCTGCTTGATGTCCTCGATCGAATAAATGTCGTGATGCGGCGGCGGCGAGATCAGCGTCACGCCCGGCGTCGCGTAGCGCACGCGGGCGATCTCCGCGTTGACCTTGTGTCCCGGCAACTGCCCGCCCTCGCCGGGTTTGGCGCCCTGGGCGATCTTGATCTGCAATTCGCGGCAGTTGACGCAGTACTCGGCCGTCACGCCAAAGCGCCCGCTCGCCACCTGCTTGATGCCGCTGCAGCGGTTGTCGCCGTTGGGCAGCGGCGCGTAACGGGCGGGATCCTCGCCGCCCTCGCCGCTGTTGCTGAGCGCCCCGATGCGGTTCATCGCTATCGCCAGGGTCTCGTGGGCCTCGCGGCTGATCGAACCGAAGGACATGGCCCCCGTCATGAAGCGCTTGATTATCGCCTCGACCGCTTCGACCTCTTCGATCGGCACGGAGTGTTGCGGTTTGAAGCGGAAGAGTCCGCGCAGTGTGGATTGCTTTTGCGTCTGATCGTTGATCGAAGCCGCATATTCCTTGAACATCGCGTAGTCGTTCGTGCGCGTGGCCTGTTGGAGCAGGCGGATGCTCTCAGGCGACCAAAGGTGGCGCTCGCCGTCCACCCGGTACTTGTATCGGCCGCCGCTGGCCAGCATTTGCGGCGCACCCGCCGCCGACGCGCAGGCGGCGCGATGGCGCGCATTGGCCTCGCCGGCGATCGTGTCGGGGCCGATGCCCTCCACGCGCGAAACCGTCCCGGTGAAATACTTATCCAGCAGGGCACGATTGAGTCCGACCGCCTCGAAGACCTGGGCGCTGCGGTAACTGCGCAGCGTCGAGATGCCCATCTTGGACATGATCTTGCGCAGGCCCTCATTGATCGCCGCCGTGTAATTCTCCAGCGCCTTGGCAGGGCCGATCTCGCCCGCGAGAGCCTTGCTCTCCCCCAAGGCGTCCACCGTTTCGTAAGCCAGATATGGATTGATCGCCGTCGCGCCATAGCCCAGCAGCAGGGCCATGTGCATCACCTCGCGCGGCTCGCCCGATTCCACAATCAGCCCGGCGCCGGTGCGCAGACGGCGCCTCAGAAGATGCTGGTTCACCGCCGAAACCGCCAGCAGCGATGGAATCGGCGCCTGCGCCGCCGGCAACTCGCGGTCGCTCAGGATCAGAATCGTCTTCCCATCCGCCACGGCAGCCTCGGCGGCGCGGCAGAGCGCGTCGAGCGCCGCCTCCAAATCAGCACCCGTGCCGCCCGCGGGAAATCCGGCCGGCAGAGTCTCGGCCTTGAAGCCTGGCAGGCGCAGTCCGCGCAGACGCTCCAGATCTTCGTTCGAGAGAATCGGATGGCGCAGCTTGATCAGCCGGGCGTGCTGCGGCAGTTCGTTCATGATGTTCGCCGGGTTGCCAATGAAGGTCATCAGCGACATGACCAGTTCCTCGCGGATCGGGTCGATCGGCGGATTGGTCACCTGCGCGAAGAGTTGCTTGAAATAATTGAAAAGCAGTTGCGGCTTTTCCGACAGCACCGCCAGCGGGGCGTCGTTGCCCATGGACCCCGCCGGTTCGTGGGCGCGCGAGGCCATCGCCTCCAGAATAATATCCGTGTCTTCGCGGGTGTAGCCGAAGAGCATTTGACGCTTCAACAGGGTCTCCCGCCGCGGCGTCAGCGGGGCGATCGCGCCGAAGAGTCCCTGGATCGTCATGCGGTTTTCGTCCACCCAGCGGCGATAGGGCTGTTGGCGGGAGACACTGGCCTTGATCTCGGCGTCGCCCATCACGCGATGGCGCAGTGTGTCCACCACGATCATCTGTCCCGGCCGCAGCGCGCCCTTGGAGCGCACCTGCTCGGGCGGCAGGTCGAGCACGCCGGTCTCCGAGGCCAGCACCATGAAGCCGTCCTTGGCGATCGTGTAGCGCGCCGGACGCAGGCCGTTGCGGTCGAGCAGCGCCCCCACCAGCCGGCCATCGGAAAAGGCCACCGTGGCAGGACCGTCCCACGGTTCCATCAGACCGGCGTGGTACTCGAAAAAACCTTTTTGATCCGGCCCCAGCGGGTACGCCTCGCCCCATGCTTCCGGAATCATCATCATCATCGCGTGCGGCGCGGCACGTCCGCCGTTGATCAGCAGTTCGAGGACATTGTCGAGACAGGCCGAATCGCTGCCGCCGGGATCGATCACGGGCAGCAGTTTCTTGATATCCGGACCGAAGATATCCGACTCCAGCGCGTGCTCTCGCGCGCCCATCTGCTTCAGGTTTCCGCGCAGGGTGTTGATTTCGCCATTGTGCGCCAGGTACCGGAAGGGCTGGGCCAGTTCCCAGGAGGGAAAGGTGTTCGTACTGTAGCGCTGATGGATCACCGACAGCGCGCTGGTAAAGCACTCGTCCTTCAGGTCGCCGTAGAACTCCGAGACCTGTCCGCCCATCAGCAGTCCCTTGTAGACCACCGTGCGGCAGGAACAGCTGGCGATGTAAAAGCGCGCGTTCCCATCGCCCAGCGCGCGTACGGCCCGCTCGGCCTGCTTGCGCAGCAGGTAAAGTTTGCGTTCCAGGGCCGCGCCGTTCACGCCCGGGGCTTCCAAAAAAGCCTGCATTACGAAGGGTCGCATCCGGCGCGCCTCGGCGCCCAGTTCACGATCGTCCGTGGGCACATCGCGCCAGGCGAGCAGCTTCAGACCCTCGCCCTGCGCGGCCTCGGCCACCGCCTTCAGCACCGGCTTGCGGGCGGCCGGCGTGCGCGGCATGAAAACCATCGCCACGCCGTAGTTGCCGGCCGCAGGCAGGGTCACCTGCTGTGCGGCCAGTGTACGGCGGAAAAAGGCGTCGGGAATTTGCACCAGCACGCCCGCCCCGTCGCCTGTGAGCTGATCGCCCCCCACCGCGCCGCGATGCAAAAGGTTCTTGAGGACTTCAATGCTGCGCATGACCAGCTCATGCGTCGGGCGGCCGTGCAAATTAACCAGAAACCCGACGCCACAACTGTCATGTTCATTCGCGGGGTCGTATAACCCCTGCGCCACAGGCAACCCCACGACATTTCGCTGGCCAGATTCCAACATAAGCATTTCCGGGTAATTGCGCATACCGCGTCGCCGCTCGGGCTTTGTCTGTATAATTTCCACATGGCATTTGTCAATTCAAGGCGAACGGCGGGGCGCTGCTTTCGTTCTTTGCTTTCATGAGGCATACGACTAACATGCCCGGCTCTTTCGCCATGAATCAATCGAAACAAACGCGCCGCCGTCCAGTTGTTGCCAATCAGGGTCCATCTTCGCTCGCCACTGTCATGCTCTGGGCCGCCCTCGGCATCGTCATGGCCTTCGCCATACTGATGCTCGTCGGACGCCCCGCCCGCCCGGCCGCGCATGTGCTGCCGCCAGGCGACGTGACGACCAACGCCGTGCCGCCCGCCGTTACAAACGCGCTTTTGCATCCGAGCCTGGGTGCTGCGGGATTCCCGACGCCGCAAACCAATTTGCTGGCCGCCAATCCGGCTGGCATCTTCATGCCCACGGGCACGGGCAACCCGAACTCCGGCCTCTTCGGCTCGGTCCGCACGCAATCCTCGGGCGCGGCGCAATTTCATGAAGGCGTCGACATCGCACCTGTCCAACGGGGACGCGGCGGACTGGCGCTCGACGATGTAACCGTGATCGCCGACGGCACGCTGGCCTATATCAACCGCGCCACCGGCAATTCGAACTACGGCCGCTATGCGGTCGTCTTGCACAGCGACCCGCTGGGCGAAGTTTATACCTTGTACGCCCACCTGGCCGATCTGACGCCCGGCCTGGCGCCCGGCCAGGCCCTGCGCCGCGGCGCGGTGCTGGGCCGCATGGGCCACAGCTCATCGGGCGCCATCCCGCTCGAACGCAGCCACCTGCACTTCGAGATCGGCCTGCTGTTGAACCGCCGCTTCGACGCCTGGTTCCATGCCCAGCGGTTGACCCCCGACCACGGACTCTATAATGGATGGAATCTGGCCGGCGTGGATCCGCTGGCTTTCTACCGGGCGCGCGACGAGGAGAACGCCCTTTCCTTCGCGCGTTTTATGGACCGCGTGCCAGCCGCCTTTGAAGTCGTTCTGCGCGCCCGCGCGCTGCCCGATTTTTTTCTGCGCTATCCCGCGCTCTGGCAGGGCGCCCTGGAAACCGGCGGAACCATCGTGGTGCGGGCCAGCGAAAACGGCGTGCCGCTCGGCGGCCGCGCAGCCACTCCGGCGGAAACGAGTCGCCTCGGCCGCGCCGCCGCGCAGGTGCTGAACGTCAATGCCGCCGTACTCGGCCGCAACGGCGCGCATCTCGTAGCCGCCGGGCGCGGCGGCTGGACGCTGGGCAAGGCCGGCGAACAGTGGCGTCAGATTCTGCTCTACCCGCAACCCTGACGCGCGCCGCCACCGTGCGTCGGCGAACAACCAGCATCGCCCGGGTGGCCGAGGGTGGCGTCAAGTATCGCCACGCTGCTCAAAAATGGCGCGCCGATCGCCAACGCCGCGGTTGACATCAGTGTGCGCGGGGCCAACGACGAACTGGCGCATCCGGCAGGTAAGCCCGAAATCCTGCGGGCGATTGCCGCGGCGACCGGCGGCAGCGCCATCGAGATCGACGCCCTGCCGCAACTGGCAAACAGCATCGAACGCATCGAACGCCGCGTCACCCGCAAGCGATGCACGGAAATATGGGATTCGCCCTGGCTGTTCCTCTTCTTCCTGGCCGCCGTGACCGCCGAGTGGATCATCCGACGCCGCAGCCATTTGGTGTGACATCTATAAAAAATCGGTGATCACTTCGTCAAGTGGGCGGAAGTCGCCCGCTGAACATGGAGGCTAACGACTCGGGCCAAAGAGTTCCTTCCCTGCCACCGCAAGTGCTTCACCAAGGCTTCTACGTCGTTGTGCTTATGTTTGGCGGAGATAGCATCATTGGTCTGGGTACTGGAGGCGCTTTTTTTAATCGGTTGTGATCGCAGACATCTGGGTCTGAACGGAATTGATAGCGTCGTTGAGTTTAATCATCTCTTCTTTCATCTTCTCAACGTTCTGCTGCATATAGTAACGGCTAACGTCTGAATAACTGATGGATGTCTGCAACATGGCGCACTTCAGCATTCCGATCTGTTTTGTCTTGGCGGGGGGTTGCCAGACTGCGCTCTGCTTGAGTTCCTCAAAAGCTTGAGACTCTCTTTCCCAGAGTCTGATGAAATCGTCGGCTCTAACTTCACACTTCCTGATCTCGGAGGAAAATGAGTTGGCACTTTTCTGGTATTTATCAGGCGAGTTCGTAGATCAAACGCGCGCCGGTTTCAGGGTGGTAAAAAGCGGCGTGGGTTAAATCTGCGAGGAGTGCGCTGAT
>CAIYGI010000133.1 GCA_903925685.1 uncultured bacterium | reverse complement strand
CCTGCTGCCCACCCGTAGCGGGCAGACCCATCGGAAACGCAAGGCCGGCCAACCTGAGGAATGCCAGAAAGCCATCTACCGGAATCTGGGCATCGCATGGGACGGCCTGCCCCGTACCCGATCCGTGATCGGGAAACATCCCGTTCAGATCGAAGATCGCGCCCGGTCGGCAACTTTGTAGTGCCGCGAAAATTTGGGCGTTGATTTTCAATGATTTATGACGCAAAGCGCGAAACTTGGGCTAGGCTGAAAAACCTTCCGGGGGCGGTAACCCGCACCCCGGAGCATTCGGCGCAATTACCGACGATGCGAACGGCCGCCTTCGCCACCGCCACCGCCACGCCGACCTTCGCCGCCGCCGAAGCGATCGCCGCCGCCGAAGCCGCCGCCACCGCCGCCAACGCGGGGTTCTTTCGGACGAGCTTCATTCACCGTCACCGTGCGGCCGTCCAAGTCCTGGCCGTTCAACGCGGCAATTGCCGCCTGAGCTTCCTGATCCGTACCCATCTCGACAAAACCGAACCCTTTGGAACGGCCGGTCATTCTGTCGCTGATGACTTCCGAACTGTCAACCTTCCCGTATGCCGAGAAAGCCTTGCCGAGCGAGTCGCTCGTCGTGTCGTAACTTAGATTGCCCACGTACAACTTCTTACCCATCGTTACCGTCTCCTCATCCTGTTCTCGCTTGTGGACCCATACTTTTTACTTTCCGGTATCCTTTATGGAAAGTGGGCCTACTACAGACCCGTTCTGGCAGACATCCACAAAAAGCGGGGGATGAACTCACGCCCCACCACCACCCCTTGCCGAATGAACTACCGGCGTATTAATACTGCAAAGCAGCGCGGATGTACAGCGGCATTTTGAATCGCGGCGAAACTACCACTCGGGGGCTTAGAAGGGAAATTTGGGGTTAATCGCCGTTGACGGCCATATGGGGATCGTTTAGAAATGAAATATGAACGCCATGCGTCAAACACTCCTTCTCGCCTTCGGTTTGGTCATCTCGTCCCTGCCAGCCTTCTGCGCGACCACCAATCAGTTTCTTGACGCCGTGCGCTTCCCTGTCGGCGAAACTCTCGATTTCACATCCTCGTGGGGTGTGATACCCGTGGCCCACACGGAAATCAGCAGTGCATGGACCAATAAGAATGGCCGTCAACTGCTCAGCCTCCGCTACCACACCGGCACCTACTCCGTCTTCTATCCGGTTTACGCGATGGAGGACGAAGCCGAGGCGCTAACCGACCCGGCCACGCTGCTGCCGGAAACATTCCACATGACCGTGCGCAGGCGCTGGGGCGCGACCTGGACCACCGACGCCAGCTTCGATTACGCTCGCGGAGTCTGCCACCATGTCTACCGCCACCGGCGCAGCGGTGTCACGAAAGTGCAGGAATTGCCGATCAATTCCGACACCCGCGACCTGCTTTCCTTCCTATTCCACATGAGGGGGCGGTTGCCGGAACCTGGCAACACCAATCATTACACCGTCGTCGCCGACGAAGGGTTCCTCGACATGCGGGTTCATTTCTCAGGCCCGGAATCCATCAAAATCGATGGTTTCCCGAAAACCGATTGCCTGGTCGCCGAGCCAAAGGCAAACTTCAAGGGGCTGATTCTCGACGAGGGCAAGGTCCGCATGTGGGTTTCCCGCGACCCTCGCTGCATCGCGCTGCGCCTTACCGTGGATGCGCCGCTGGCCAATGTGTACGTGGACCTGACGAAGGTCACGGGGTCTGGCACCGATGTCTGGGTGCGCGCCGCGGGACCGCCTGCCAAACCATAAGGGTGTTCGGTGTTCAGTGTTCAGTGTTCATCATTCATCGTTCATCGTTTTCTTCAGCCACGCCAGCGCCGATTCACGATCGCAAAACGCTCCTTCCAACTGCAGGTCGTAGGCCTGACGGCGCCAGCGCCCGATCTCCGGGCCCTCCTGTACGCCCAGCGCGAGCAGATCGCGCCCCGTGATCAATGGCGGCGGCAGGACCGGCTCACGCGCCATTTCGTCCTGAAACGACTTCAAGAAATCCAGATTTTCCACCAATCCATGGCTGGCCTGGCAATCCAGGCGGTGCAGTTCCAGTTCCTGGGCGAAACTCGGCGCGCCGACAAGTCTCCGCAGGGTCGATCGCCGCATCCCGCGCACATCGCCGAAGCGCATGTGATTGCCAACCATGAAACTCACCGTTTCGATCGTTTCGCGCGGATAGCGCAGGCGCGCAAGGATCGCCCGGGTCATCGTTTCGCCGACGCTGGCATGCTTTTCGAACCGCCAGCGCCCGTCGCGAAACTCAGCCGTCGGCGGCTTGCCAACGTCGTGCAACAGCACCGCCAGCGCCAAAGTCAGTTCGCGCTCCGGCAACGCCGTCAGCATCATCACGGTATGCCGGAAAACATCGCCCTCAGGATGAAACTGCGGAGGCTGTTCGACGTTTTTGAGCGCCGTCACTTCCGGCAGAATCACCTGCAAGAGCCCCAACTCGTCCAACATTACCAAGGCCGCACCGGGGTCCTGTGCCTCCAGCAGCGTGCGGCTGAGTTCATCGCGGATGCGCTCAACGCTGATGCGCGCCAATTGCGGGGCCGTAGCGCGGATCGCCGCCGCTGTGCCGTCTTCGATTGTAAAGCCGAGCGTGGCCGCAAAGCGCGCCGCGCGCAACAGGCGCAAATGGTCCTCGGCAAAACGCAGCTCCGGATCGCCCACGGCGCGCAGAATACCCGCCGCCAGGTCCGCCCGCCCGCCCACGAAATCGAGTATTTCACCGCTGGCGGGATCTAGAAACAAGGCATTGATCGTGAAATCACGCCGCTGGGCGTCGGTCGGCGGATCGGAAAAGACCACGCCTTCCGGCCGCCGCCCGTCGGCGTAAGCCAGATCCCGGCGAAAGGTCGCCACTTCGCAAGCCACGCCTTCGTCCACCACGATCACGACGCCGAACGATTTGCCCACCGCATTGGCGCCGGGAAACAAGGCCAGCACCTGGTCGGGTGTTGCGCTGGTGGCCACGTCATAGTCCTTCGGCGTCCGGCCAATCAGCAGGTCGCGCACGCAGCCGCCCGCCAGCAGCACCGTGTGACCCGCGGCGCGCAAACGCTCGGCGATCGCCACGGCGGCCCGTTGGCGGGGCTCATCCAACTTGAGCGCCACGCTTTGGGGAATCTCGTGCGGAATGATCATCCTGAGACCGTAACTTGATTAACCGCAAAAGAACACAAAGATCGCAAAGTCAAAGGGGTGCTTTGGAAAGCCGATTCAAGATGGTGACTCGCGCCTGCGCTGCCTTCAATCTTTCTCTGCGCTCTTTGCGTTCTCTTGCGGTTGATCTTCCTTTTCCAGCATCATGGACGCCTTGGCAAAGTAAAGGCCGACGGCAGCAGATCGCTTAGCGCATAGCGCACAACCTGCTTCGTCCGTCCGCGCGGGGCGATCAGAATCTCGAAATCGGGCGTGGCAAACTCGGCCATGACCTGTAGACAAGCGCCGCAGGGCCGCGCCGGCCGGCGCGCTGTGCCGACTACCAGCGCCAGCCGCCGCAGCCGCCGATGCCCCTGCCCCACCGCGGCCGCAATGGCCACGCGCTCGGCGCAAATGGTCATTCCGTAGGAGGCATTCTCGACATTGGCGCCGGTGACAATCGTCCCATCCTCCGTTTCCACCGCCGCGCCGACGGGATAGCGGGAATATGGACAGTACGCATTCCTGCCAGTCTGCGATGCAGCTTCCAGCAGGTGAGAGTAAGATATATGCGAAGTTATTTTCACTCTTGCCTTTTACTGCCAGCATGCGAGCAATCCGTTGATTCCCAGAACGCCGCGGGGCTTCATGTGCATCGTTTACTCCCTTTCGTTCGGTATGGTGCAGGTTTCTCCGCCAAGAGGGATGCCTTTGCCGAGGCTGCAAGCATGAGCCATTCCGCCATCCATTCGGAACGCCCCTTGAAGTCCAGCGTACTCAGTTCACGCTGGTCCTCGCTGAGATACGGGCACTCCGGCGGAATGCCATAGGGACGCAGGAGTCGCCTGCCGATCGCCGCAATCTTTTGGTCTCTCATGCGTTGGCCTCCAGAAGACATCGCGCCGCCGCCATCAGTTGCTCGTGCTGTTTCGGCAGCGGCAAGTCTTCCCGTCGCCACGTCATGCGCAGTTTGGTGAACTCCCGCGCGTAACGCGCGAATCGCCGCTGTAGCGCCACAATGCGCGTATGATCCTCCTGCATCCAAGCATCCTGTTCAATCGCCATGGCCGCGACGACGCTCGTTCTGGGCGCCTTCGCGAGAAGAAGTTTGACGGCTTCCCGAGGGCACACCGCGGCATCGCCGGGCCATTTGCGCACGGTTCTCGCCAGCAATTCGTAATCCTGCAGGTAGGTGAGCGCTAGTTCCGGCGCATTCCCGTCCAACCCCGCGACTTCCGCCAGGGCGCCCACCATTGAGTAGTCTCGCAGTCGGCGAGTCAGTTTCAATTGCACCAGGGTCTGTACGTCCACCAGGTCGATGTCCTCGGTTCGCACCGCTCGTTTCCACATCCGCGCCACGTTGGGAACTCGCGGCGGACGGGAACAGAAATCCGTCCTCATTCTGAACCCGTCCGAAGTCTGAAACTCAAAGTGACTCGTCATCCCCAGACGCAACCAGTCAGTATCCAGCGGAACCCCAAGGCGATACGCGGCCGTATGCGCACTCAAAACTTTAAGCACCGCTCCGCAGGTGCGTTTGTTTTCACGGACGATCCAGTCGCCGTCCTTGGAAAACGCCGCAATTCCGAACACAACACACGCCTGCCCGGAACTGAGCAGCACGTCCGCCCCGGCCATTTTGAATTCCTTGTGGAGTCTAAGATATGGGTTCTCCATGACTTCCGCATCCTATCGAGCGCGACGCTATCACCTTTCGTGGCCCGAGGCAATCCGTGTCCCGTCCCAGGCCATAACAATCGCCGTCACGGCTAAAGCAGGTACTGCAATCGCGTTTCCTCCGATTCCCCAACCGCCAGTTTACCCGCCTTCACTGCCCACTGTTCACTCTTCGCTACTTCTTCTCTCCCTCCAACCGCCTCAACCATGCCTGCACCAAACATCCCGCCCCGTCCATCGCCGCCCGCGCCGAGCGCAAAACGGCATCGTGCGAGGCAGGCTCCGCGCCGCCCGCCACATTCGTCACGCACGACACAGCCGCCACGCGCAACCCCGCCGCATGGCCCAAAATCGCCTCGGGCACGGTTGACATGCCGACCACATCGGCGCCCGCCATACGCAACGACGCAACCTCGGCGGGCGTCTCGTAGGCGGGCCCCGTCACTCCTGCATACACGCCCTCGGTCAGCGAAACGCCTGTTTCCTCCGCCGCAGCCGTCAACACACGTCGCAAAGCATCATCATACACCCGAGCCATGTCCGGAAAACGCGGGCCCCAAAACGCGCTGTGGCGGCCAATCAGGGGATTGTTGCCCATCGCATTCAAATGATCGCGCACTGCCATCAATGTCCCGGCCGGCCAGTCGCCACGCAAACTTCCCGCACTATTGGTTATAAGCAGAGTCGGCGCCCCCAATGCCCGAGCCACGGCGACGGGAATCGCGACCGGTTCCCAACCTGCCCCTTCGTAAAAGTGGCGGCGCCCGTGAAACACCAGTACACCGCGGCCAGCCACATTCTGCACCGTCAACTCGCCGGTATGACCCGCCACCTCCGGGGCGCCCAGCCCGGGTATGTCGCGGTAGGCCAGACGCGCCAGCGGCCCACCAGATGGCGCGGCCGCCTCCCAGCCCGACCCCAGTATCAACGCCGCCAAGGGTTCTGCGCAGGACACCCGCGCCCGCACAGCATCCACAGCCGCTTCGATGATTTTCTGGTTCATGTCAGCCGTTCCAGCACAAACGGTCCAGGCGGCGTGGCCAATTCGCCCACATCGAACGCCTTCAGCAAATGCAATTCGGCCGCCGCGCGGCGCGTTTCGTCGTTGGCATGCACGAACGCCAGCGCTTCGCCCAACTCGACCAGCGTACCTACGGGCACGATCGCACTCAGCCCAACGGCTGGATCGATCGCCTCGTCCATGCGGCTGCGCCCGGCGCCCAATTCCATGCAGGCCCGCGCCACGGAATCGGCATCGACGTTACGCACCACACCCGCCGCCGCGGCCTTGAAAGGGGTGACAAACCTGGCGCGCGGCAGGCGCGCGGAATCGTCCACAATCCGCTCGTCGCCGCCCTGCGCCCGCAGCATCGCGCGGAAACGGTCCAGCGCCGCGCCGCCATCGAGCGCCAGTTCCAGGCGCGACCGCGCTTCGCGCGCCCCGGGCGCCAGCCGGCTCAGGCGCAGCATCTCGACTCCGAGCGAGAGCACGGCCTCCCGCACGATCGCCGGACCAGCGCCGCGCAAGACGGCGATGGCCTCCTCAACCTCCAGCGCGTTGCCCACCGCCGCGCCC
The DNA here is from genome assembly GCA_903925685.1 of uncultured bacterium. Classification (GTDB taxonomy): domain Bacteria; phylum Verrucomicrobiota; class Kiritimatiellia; order CAIKKV01; family CAIYGI01; genus CAIYGI01. Next base: position 6,124 of record CAIYGI010000133.1, on the reverse strand, counting down.
AGCGGACGGTTCATATCCCCCAGCACAGCCACCGCGCGCAAGCCCAGCGTGCGGGCGGTATCGAGCAATGCCCGCGCCAAATCGCGCGCCTCGTGAGTGGTCTGCATCAATGCGCCGCGTCCGCACATCACGTTCAGCACCAGACCGTCCAGGTTCTCGGCGAGCTTTTTGCTCAGGATGCTGGCGACGATCAGCGGCACGGAAACCGCGGTGCCGGTCACATCGCGCAAAGGGTAAAAACGGCGATCGGCGGGCGCCAGGCTCTTCCCCTGACTCGCGATCGCGCAGCCGCAGGCATCGAGCGCGGCATTGATTTCATCAGGTTCCAGCCCCGTACGAAAACCGGGGATCGCATCCAGCTTGTCGATCGTGCCGCCGGTCAGTCCCAGGCCGCGCCCGGCGATCATGGGCACAGTCAAGCCGCAGGCGGCGGCCAGCGGGGCAAGCACCAACGACACCTTGTCCCCGACGCCGCCGGTGGAATGTTTGTCGATCCGCGGCGCGCTGCCGTGGCGCTCCAGCACCGTGCCGGAGTCCCGCATGGCCCGCGTGAGGGCGGCGGTTTCCGCCGCCGTCATGCCGCGGAAGAAGACCGCCATGGCGAAAGCGGACATCTGGTAGTCCGGCACCCCACCCTGCACGTAGGCGGCCACGAAGGCGCCGATCTCGTCGTCGGTCAAAACCTCTCCGTCGCGCTTGCGTTCGATGATCCACTGCGCCTGCATGCCCGCAGCTTAAACGCAAAGCGCGCGGGGAGCAAGATGCAGTTCGGTAAGGTTACACCCTTCAGTCCTTCGCCCGTGTCAGCGCCTTGCATTCGCTCACCGGCGCGCGCATGTCCATATCCGTGCCGGATTCGCGGTGGTCGAGGTACTCGGACGCGCCTCCCGCCACGCGCCCCAGCGCGAATGTCAGGAAGGGCAGGTCGGCCGCGCGCTCGATGCCGATCTTCTTGTCCACCAGAAGCGGCCATGCCATCCCCATGCAGACGCATGCGATCGCCGCGTCAAGATTGACGGCATGCACCTTGCTCGTCACGCCCTGGCTCATCATTCCCCGCGTCAGCCGGTGGTAAAAATCCAGGAACACGTTGTACAGTTTGTGGTCGTCGAGATAGCGGCTGATCGCTCGTTCGCGCGGATCGTAGTTCACCGTTTCCTGGTTGAACACAGGATGTCCAAGGCACGGCACTTTCTCGATCTCGATGCCCGCGTCCTTCGCGGCCAACTTCCTCTTCTTGTAGCTTGCCACATACTTCTGGACGAGCGCATCGAGGTCCGGCGCCTTCTGCCTGTCGTATGGATCGGTCAGACCCGAGTCAAGGAAAATCTTCAGGAGGAAATGCGCCGCCGCCTTGCCGTTGCCCCCATGCACGCTGCCGATCGAGCCGAGCGTGGTCATCATCGCAGTGTTCGGCTCGTTGCCCGCCGAGGCGGAAAGTTTGGCGCCCTGAGCGGAGATGGTGCCCGGGCCGTTCGTGATCGAGGCAATCAGGCACATCTCGAACAGCGTCGTCTCGAACGCGTGGGTCGGCGGCACGCCCAGCCACGAGAGCAACACGCTGTGGCCAAACGACCCTTGCGTCATCAAGTTCAGCAGCGAATAGCCGTACACGCGGGGCGTTGCCCCGTCGTTCGACGACGCATGCGACGCGTTCCGCATGGGCTGCGGGGTGACTACGCGGCCAAGATCCCCCTTCAACTGCCGGGCCAGCAGCTCGTTATACGGACTGGGTATCGTGCCCGGCTCGAGCGCGAGGGTTTTGGGCAGTTTCCGCGCCAGCGTCCCCAGTTCCACGATCCACGGGTTCAACGCCAGCGGGCGCTCGGGCTTGAAGTCCTGCTTGATCTTGAGGGCGTCCATCAGCGCCATTGCCGCTGGCACGAACGCGTGCAGCGTGGCGACTCGGATGCCGCGCCGGGTGCGCGCAATATTTTTTCGCGCCGCCTTCTCGTCCGTTGGATCGAAAGGCGGTATGCCCAGATACTCGTCGAACAGACGCATCTTATCCGATGCGGACGTACAGGCGCCATCGACCACCGCGCCGGCGTGGCCAAGCGAAATGTTGCGCCCCTCGGCGAACGCGCCCGCGATGTACACGATTAGCGGCTTCGCGAACTTCCGTTGCCGCATGAACTCGATCGCGTCGCGCTCGTACGTGCCGCCCGGTTCGACGTACAACACTACGATCTTCGTGCGCTTGTCCTTGTCAGCCAGCGCGAGGAATTCCTTCAGGGGCGTGAGAATCAGAGGATCCTTGCCCGTCGAGATGCCGTATGCAACGCCCAGCCCAGCCGACTGGAGGTACGCGGCGATCGTGTTAACCATGTTGCCCGAGTTCGATAAGATGGTCGCACTGCCCGGCAGAAACGATTCGCGCGGCGAATCGCCTCCGACGGCCCCCACGCGCACCCGGTCATGCGCGTTGATCATGCCGAGCGTGTTGCAGCCAACGATGTCCATATGGGCCAGGTCGCAGAGCCGCTTCAGCTTCGCGGTGACCTCGACGGACACGTGCTCGGTGATGACAAAGATGGTTTCGACCGTGCCTTCGCCGTTTTCGATGACTTCCTTGACGTCGCCGTACACGGCATCGGGCGGCGAGTACACGATGACCTTGTTGGGCCGCTCCGTGGGGGGCAGCGCCTTCATCAATTCCTCGAACTGGCCAAAGACGCGGATGTCCCGCCCGCCGGGCACGGCGATGACGTCGCCGTCCTTGCCCAGCGCCCAGCCGACAATGACGTTGTTGCAGAACTGCTGCGAGATGACGCTGACATTCATCGCCTCGCGCCCCGTGATATTCGACACGGCGACTCGGTCGCCTTTCTTGAGCAAGCTTGCGAGGGTGGTGGCATTCATGTGCGGCCTCCTTGACCGGCCTTCTCCAACTGCTTGGCCAGGGCGGCCGCGTACTCGGCCACAAGGGTGATGGGCGTGTCCGGCCCGAAAAACACATGCGGCATCCGCAGATTATCGAGCGTCTTCTTCAGCGCCACGAAGCCCTGCACTAGATGCGCCCCACCCCGTCCCACTACGACGGGAATGTTGACCGGCCCCTTCGCGTCTACGTATTCCTGCAGCGCATCGGCGATGGCGCTGAACGTCACGTCTATCAGCGTGTTGTTCGCCTTGCCGCCGAGGATGAGGAGCAGCGAACTCGAATGTAGATAATGCTCGAAACACAGCGTGGCGGTGCCCTTCATCCGCTCGTAGGGAGGGTTGCCCCCGAAGTCGGACAGGAATATCGGGTCGCCCCCAAGCTGCGTGAGCGTTTCGGTGACAATCGTGCTCGCCCCGCCGCCGAACAGCATGGGCAGAATCTTCTTTCCCCCGAGGGACGATACATGCGCCTGCCCCTGGTGGCTCGATGCCGCCCATGCGTTCATCTCGGTCTCGAAAGTGGTCTCCTGCGTGGGATACTCGGGCCATACAAGTCCCAGATCCTTCGTCTTGAAGTTGTTCTCGTCAAAAGTGGCCTTAAAATCGCAGGCGAACATCTGGCCGTCCTTCGTCACGCGCCACGGGTTCACCTCGCAGTTCAGCATACCCGACGAGATGAACATGTCCCAGAGGTTGACAAAAACGATCGAGAGCTTCGAGTTGAGTTTGCCTTTCAGGCCCAGCGTGCTCAGCGCCTCGGACGCCTGGTAGGCGTTGAGCCCCTGGAACACGTTGAGCGGCACCACCACCTTATCCTTGTCGCCTATCGCCTCGACATCCACACCCCCCTTGAGCGACACGGTGAATGCCGGGGACAACGTGTGCGAGTTGTAGCCGATGGCCGTGAAAATCTCGTAGTCGGCCGGCACATACTGGACTATGTAGGCCCCGCGGGGCTGGAGTCCGTTGATCTCGGTCGCCGCGGTCTCGCGCAGAACGCGCAGCGCGTCGCGCACATTGTCCACCTTGTGCACCGCGCCCGCCTTGCCCCGCTTGCCCGACAGGACGTCCGGCTTGACTATCCCGGCGTCCCACTGTTCGATCTTCTCCCTCAGTTTAGACTGCGATACCGGCTCGGCTAGATACTCCGGCACAGGCAGCTTGTACCGTTGAGCCAGTTGCTCGATAAAGGTGAGTTCGCCTATTCTAGAATTCATATTAAGACTCCTTCCCCCGCCGCAAATCGTCATGCCGATTCGAGAACTCAGCCCACACCTCACCTTGGTCTTTGGTGAAACGGCCTTTGGCTGGCGCCGCGCGCGGAGTTGGGCCGCATGCCATCGCCTGTCCGCCCACCCGCAACGGCGTCGCGCAGCGCCACCGGGCGGCCATCGAAACGCGCCTGGCGCAGTCCGCCGCGGACCTGCTCGGCGGCCTGCGCCTGCACTTCGAAGAACGACGCGTTCTCCTCCATGGCGATCCTGCCGATCGTCGATGACTGGATGCCGGCGTTTTCGCACACCAGCCGGACAATGGCGCCTTCGTTGGCGCGGTCCCGGCGGCCGATGTCGATCTGGAAACGGTGCATCGGTCCGTCGGCCTCCCGTCGGCTGCCGGGGCTGCGTGGCGCATGCGCCGATTGCGGGCCGCGAACCGCATGACCTTCATGACGTGCCGGGGTCGCGGATGAAGCGTTGAGGTCGGTCGTCGTGCCGTGGGTCGCGTGATAATGTTTAACCTCGGCCGCCACCAGATGCGCGACAAGTTGATCCTTGGTCAGCGACTGGAAGACCTCAACCACCGGCGGCAGATAGTCGGCGATGGCGGCGTGAACGACATCGGTGGCCGCCAGTTTCGCGGCCATGGCCAGCAGCATGCGTCGGCAGGCCTCGCGTCCATCGGGCACCTTGCCGACGGTGAAACGAATGCGCAGCGTGCGCTCCAGTTGGCGCAGACGGAAGTTTTCCGAGGGACTGGCAAATACCAGCGACACGCCAGACTTGCCGGCGCGGGCGGTGCGGCCGCTGCGGTGGGTGTAGACCTCCAGGTCATCGGGCAGGTCGTAATGAATGACATGCGTGATATCGTCAATGTCCAGCCCGCGCGCGGCCACATCGGTCGCGATCAGCAGGTGTACCTGACGGTTGCGGAAGTGGCGCATGACGCTGTCGCGCTGGGATTGCGACAGGTCGCCATGCAGGGCCTCGGCGGGGTAGCCGTCGCGGACCAGCGCATCGGCCAATTCCTGCGCTTCGCGGCGGGTCCGGCGGAAAATCAGGCCGAACATCTCAGTCTCCACATCCAGCAGCCTTTTAAGCGCCACATAGCGGTGCGCGCGCTGCAGCAGGTAGGCAATGTGAACAAGATTTGCGGCGGACTGGTTGCGCGTGCCGATGGTGATCTCGAAGGGCTTGTCCAGGTACTTGCGCGCGATCGCGGCCACGCCGCCCTGCATGGTGGCGGAAAACAACCAGGTGCTGACCTCATCCGGCAGGGCGTCGAGAATCAGATCGAGATCCTCCTTGAAACCCATGTTCAGCATCTCGTCGGCCTCATCGAGCACGGCGGTCGTCACTCCCGAAAGATCGAGCGCCTTGCGGCGCATCAAATCGCAGAGGCGGCCGGGCGTGGCCACCACCACTTGCACACCGCGGCGAATCTCGGCGATCTGGGCGGAGATCATGGCGCCGCCATAGACGGCGACGACCTTGAAACCTTTCAGATAACGGCCGAACTGGCGCAGTTCGCCGGTGATTTGCATGCACAGTTCGCGCGTCGGGCAGAGAATCAGCACCTGCGGCGCGTGGCGTGAAGCGTCGAGACGCTGCAGCAGCGCCAGCCCGTAGGCGCCGGTCTTGCCGGTCCCGGTCTGGGCCAGACCGACAAAGTCGGTGCTTCCGGACATGAGCACGGGTATGGCCTGTTCCTGGATCGGCATCGGCGTTTCGAAGCCCATCTCGGTCACGGCCCGGATCAATTCCGGTTTAAGACCTAACGACTGAAAATTCATGGCGTACTCCCGGCGCTGGCATGGCAAAACGATGCCATGGACTGACGCACAAGATTATACACTTTGTGTATCCGTGACAATCTTAAAGCCCGGGTAACTGCTCAGGTAGGCATCACTCAATGCCGCCTGCATGACGGATGGTTTACGCCCTTCCCGCGAGGGCTGCAAGGCTAAAAATAAAATTATTTTTTGCTGGACTCGGACGGCGGGATGCCGTAATCTGTAATCCAT
>CAIYGI010000132.1 GCA_903925685.1 uncultured bacterium | reverse complement strand
TCGATGTGATACCAGCCCCGATTTGAAAATAAACGGATTTTTTTAAGAGATTACTTGTAAGCTACCGAAAAACGATGCTATCTTATAGGCATCCGCTGGATTTCCAGCGTCAAATTTGGTAACCGTGAACGGTTACAAATAATCTTCACATCCGGATATTTTTCGCGGATGCGTTCCGTTATCTTGAAAAACGCCTGCCAGAGCTTGCCGGAATCGCCTCTTGCACGGATCTGGTCCCAGTTTTCGGCTTTCATGCCGAAAAGCTTGCAGCATTCTTCGCAGTTGCACTGGCTAAGCCCATAGCCGTCAATACAGCCTATCGTGATCGTTTTCCTGCCGTCCGCTATCAGTTTTTCAGCTTCCATGTACATGAGATCCTGCACGCCTTTACCGGCCGCGCAAACCGCCATCGCATATGCGTCATGTGGACTTAGGTCGCAGGCGCGTTTCCCGTCCTTGCTCAGCGCAAAATATTCCGGATGGCTCTTGGCATATTCGGTCGCCAGCGGCCAACCGACTGCCGTCCCCGCAGGGGCTGCCATCCCTCCCACGATGTGGCTCAGCGGCGGGAAAAAGTTCAGTGATATGGAATTGAAAGTCTCATACGATCGATCACAGTTGGCGCGCATCATCGGTGTCTTTTTCAGATCAAGATTGTCCGGCACCGCGATCTTTTTCACCGGGGTAAACGCTACGCTCCTCGTATCTATATTGAGGGAGCCGTCCTTGTTGAATCTGTCCCCGGTCATGAATAGGAAGCGTACGCCAGCATATTCACGCAAAAAGTCGCAGACGCCCTTGACCGTTCCGAGCAGCGCGAGCATCGTTTTTGGATCCTTCTTGTCGTTCCCGGCTATTATAAGATCTTTGCCGACGGCCTTGTGGTAATACGTCCAGTCGTCGTGCTGTTCGACATTGATGCCGTTTTTCTTCGCGAAACCGGTCGCGCCGAGGTAGATGCCGGGCTTGTCCGCGGCCTTCGCCCCCTCCTGCACGACATCAATCTTGAAACCGTTCTTCTCGAACGTCGCCTGCATCAGCTTCGCAGCTGCGGAGAGCCAGTTGTCAACGACCTCCTCCCTGCCTTTGTCGGGGATCACGATCTGGTAGTTGCATTGATTGCTTTCGGCGATCGTCAATTCCCCGGCGTAACCGGTCCCGCTCATAACAACCAACCCAACGAACACCAGCCCCGCAAACCATCTCGTTGTTCTCATCGTTTGATCTCCTCTGATTGCGTGCCGGGATTTCCCGGCACTCTGTTTTTCTCAGTTTTCCCGCTAATTTACGAGAAAATAGACTATACGCACCGCATGGCCTTTGCTGATGGCATTCGCCGTCGGCGCGACGCGTAGCTCCAGCTCATGTGAACCGGGCTGAAGCTCTGCCGCGAGGACAAAGGTCCGTGGGATTTGAGATTCTGAGTTAGGTAACAGGTCGCGGTTGCCCGTCACAGTTTCGCCGTCAATGCGGTATTCGACAGTCCCGGCATCGGGACCCGACGCGACGAAAATGCCCACTGCGGTGCCGTCAAACTTCAACTTCAGCGTGGCGCCCGGTTCGCTGGCGACCAGCATGGGGACGTTGACGAAACCGGAGTGGGAGCCGTCTGTGGGTTTCCATGCGGGATCAATCTTCCAGCCATCTCCAAGTTCCGCGCCCTTGATGTCTACATGTTTTCCTCGAAAATAGCTTTTCTCGTCAAGAGGCTTGGGAGGCAAGGGGTATGACTTGACAAGCGCATTCGCGGCCGGCGGCTCGGCCCAGGCGGCATCGAACAGACGGGCGATTGTCTTGGCGTATATGCCATGCCCGAAGGGCGCGGGATGCATCCCTCCGAATTGTTCCAAGGTTAATTCCTTGGCGTTGATGCGCTCGGTCACCTCCCGCGCAAGGTCAATGGACGGCAGATTGTAGTGTACCGCCACTTTTTCGTGGTTAAGGATAACATCGGGTGTTTTGCCTTTCCGGATGAGATCCCACTTGTTGCCGTCCCAGAAATACATGAGGATGATGTCTACGGCGGGGTTCGCAATACGGGCATGCCTGACGATCCCCTCAACGCCGCGGATCTGTTCCACTGCAGTCCGGCCATTGTAGAAATCGTTAACCGCCGCCTCGCTGAAGAGCAGGTCAACGGGGCCGTTGGCGAGAACATCACGGGAGAATCGAAAAGCGCCGGCGGTCGAATCGAGAGAGGAAATTCCGGCGTGGACGAAATCGAACTTTGTCTCGGGAAAACGTTTCTGGAGTTCTTTGCAGACAAGTCCGCGCCATCCATTCATCCAGGTAATAGAACCGCCGATGAACGCCACCCGCCCCGTCTTTTCCCGCATGAATTTCAGACGGCAGTTGTCAAGACCGCCGCGCAGGACAAAATAGTCGTAGCCATAGGGTGTGGCGTCCGGTTTGTTGCTGATAATGTTGCAGTTTCCACTACCATTTCCACTGCCCGTTGGCGTCACGTACAGGGGGGCCGCGCCCTGCGCCACGCCACAGACCAGCAGAACCGCGAGAGCCGCTTGAACGATCGTCTTCATCTTTGCGCCTTTGTTATCGATATTATGGGCTGATCTTCAAAGGAACCCCTTCCGGCGGCCACCGCACAGAAAGGGTGCCGAGACTGTTTGCAACTCTCAGAACACGAGCTTGCCGAGCGCCTGGGTGTCCGTCACCCCCGGGCCGTCGCTCCAGAGCATATATTGGCCACTCCTGTCACGGGCCGCGTTGAAGCCCCATGTCTCTCCCGCTTCAGGTGCCTTGCCGCCGAAATCTGAGAACGGGATCTTGTACCACTCCGTACAGATTCTTATAAGTGTAGACTTGCTGGGACTGAAAGCAAACTCCCATGTGCCGTTCCACTTCACGTCCTCGATCATCCGGTTCGCTGGGTCAGGCGTGAAGACCGAATC
>CAIYGI010000131.1 GCA_903925685.1 uncultured bacterium | reverse complement strand
TGGTGGACAACCTGACCGGCCTGATGTGGGCGCGCAACGCGAACCTGCCGGGCGGCACGCAATCCTGGACTCAGGCCGTGGCCTTTTGCAAGACCCTGAATTATGGCGGACATACCGACTGGCGCCTGCCGAACCTGATGGGATTTTACAGTCTGATGAACACCACGTATTACTGGCCCCTGCTCTCGAACACGGAAGGCACAGGCAAGTGGAAGGAAGGGGATCCGTTCACAGGCGTCAAGTCCGCGTATTACTGGATAAGCACGACGACGGTCGGCCCGCCGGCCGTCGCCTGGCTCATCACTATTTACAACGGCAACAGCATAAGCCAGCAAGACGAGACCACGGGCGCGGGCTGCGTCTGGCCGGTCCGGGAAGGGAAATGAAATGAACACGTCCATGATTGTTGCCGTTGTCGTTTTGTCGTGCTGCGCCCTGGCGCGGGCGGATTATCTTTCCGACCGCAAGGCGGCCATGGAATTACCCAATGGCGGAACGAACGAAGCGGCGCTGGCGTTGCTTATCAAGATGGCGGAAGGGCCGTACACCGAGTTCCAGAAATCGGACGCCTGGGAGCAGGCGGCGTGGTGCGCCTGGCGGCTGAAACGGAAGGATCAGGCCATGGAGCTGGCCAAGCGGATCCCCCTGGCGCCGGCCTCCAAGACCCTGCAGATGCGGCTCATGGACGCCGATCGCAACTGGAAGGGCATCGTGGACACGTTCAAGGACGAATCGATTCATTTGTGGTCCGAGGACGTGGTGTGCGACGCTTATTTTCTGAGAGGGCAGGCGTATTATCGAACCGGAAACGGCAAAGGCGCGGAAGCGGACCTGACCCAAGCGCTCGAGTACAACCCTAATAATGCCATGGCCGTGAATATGCTAGGCGACACGTATGCGTCGCTCCTCAAGGATGATGAGCGGGCAATGGAAGCTTATCGGCGGGGTTATAAGAGCGGAGGCCACTGGGCTACGGACCAAATTTTGGGTGTCATTCGGATTCGGGTGCGGCAGAACAAGCTCGACGAGGCGTTGGCGGAATTGAATGCGGTTGACGCGGATAAAAATCTGGTCAAAGGGGATCCGCATTGGCGGCGGGGATTTATGTTATCCACCCAGGGCTACATCCTGGCGAAACAGGGCAAGAAAGACGAAGCCATCGCCAAATATCGGGAAGCCGCGCAAGTGGAGGGCCTGGCGCCCGCGCAAAAAGCCGAGTATGAAAAAACCATTAAGGCGCTTGAGACTGAACCTGTGAGAAAGTAAAAGACCGGTGGACAACAAGGAGAATCACGATGCAACCTAAAATCAAGTGTCTTTGCGGCGTATTATTGTCGGTCTGCATGCTGTCCGGGTGCGTGGGGCTTGATTTATTCGGCGGCCCAAGCCTGGTCAAGGACCGGCAGCCCTGCGCCGACATTGTGATCTCCGAAAAGCCGCCCCGCGCGGTCAAGTTGGCCGCCGCGGAACTGCAGACCTACATTGCCAAGATCAGCGGGGCCAAATTGCCGATCGCGACCGCGCCCGGCACGAATGTTTCCACGCATATCTACGTGGGCCGGAGCGAGTATACCGACAAGCTCAAAATCTCCGACGAAGGTCTCAAGGGCGGCGCGTTCAGGATGCTGTCGGGCAAGGACTATCTTGTGCTCCTGGGCCATGACAAGGACTTCACGCTCTCCACCTATGAGGCCCGCAATTACAAAGACACCCAGCGCGCGTTCAAGGAATGGGATGCGCGCACCGGCGAGCATTTCGGGAACCCCGCGCCCGCCTGTTGGGGCTACAGTCCGCAGGTCGATTTGTGGGAATTTGACGAGCGTGGGACGCTGAACGCCGTGTACGAGTTTCTGCGCGGCCTGGGCGCGCGCTGGTACATGCCTGGCGACTTGGGCGAAATCGTTCCCGAGCTGAAAACGATCGCGCTGGTTCAGGTGGACAAGACCGTCAAACCCGATTTTCCGTACCGGAATCTGGGCGACTATGCGCCAAGTTTTAGAGGCGGCAACAGGGACGGAATGTTATATAAGCTGCGTATTGGCGTTGACGCCACCCTGGGACTGCCGGGGCCGCATGGCCTGAACAATGTGAATGGCCGGGCCGAGGTCAAGCAGGCGCATCCGGAGTTTTACGCCAATCATCGGACCCCGGATCCCAATAACCACTATTACGCCTCCTGTCTGTCGTCTCCGGAATTGTTCGACTACACGGTGAAATATGCGCGCACGGTGTTCGACGTTTATCCCGACCTGCAGTATCTCTCCCTCTGGCCGAACGACGGGTTTGGCATGTGCGGGTGCGACCTGTGCAAAGGCAAGGACACGCCGGGCCGGGGCGACAGGGGCGTGTGCTCGGATTATGTCTGGGGGTTTATCGAGCGTGTGGCCCGGGAGCTGTACAAGACGCACCCGGCTCGGAAAGTGGTCGGGGGCTCGTATGGATCGTATACGTTGCCGCCGGAAAAAATCGCCCAGTTCAGCCCCAATGTGATGGTCGCGATCAAGGACGAACGGTGGTCGTTTAACGATCCGGAAGCGCGCGCCAAAGCGCTCGCGAACCGCAAGGGGTGGCTGGCCAAACTGACGCCGGGGAATCTCCAAATCTATCAGCATTACCTGTTCAGTGGACACCATCTGCCGGCTTATTATCCCCATGTGATCGCCGAGGATCTGCGTTCGTTGAAAGGACTCTCGCAGGGCGAATTTATCGAATTGACCTCTGGGGCCATCGAAGACAGAATGGGGGTTGGCGACATGCACGCTCCGGGGTTCAACCATCTGAACGTGTACGTGACGTCGCGCTGCTACTGGGACGCGGATCTGGACATCGAAGCCCTGCTGAACGAGTACTACGAGAAGTTCTACGGTCCGGCGGCTAAAGAGATGAAGGCCTTCATCGAGTATTCCGAGGCGAACTGGACGAAGATGGGGACGAAAGTGGAACCAATCGACAAGGCGTTCGAGTTGTTGAACAAGGCCCGGCAGAAGGTTGAGGCCGACTCGGTCTACGGCCGGCGCATCCAACTCGTCGTCGATTATCTGAAGCCGCTCAAATATCTGCGCGACCGGCTGGCCAAGGGGCGGGCGAAAGATCTCCCAAAATGCGAGGCTTCCATGGGGAACAAGGCGGACATCAAGATAGACGGCAAGCTCGACGACAAGTTCTGGAGCGACGCAGGCTATTGGACGCATGGCAGTTTGAAGGAATTGGAGACCGGCCGGGCGCCGACCCGGGGGACGTCCTTTACCTTATGCTGGGCCGACAATGCCCTTTACCTGGCGATTCGTTGCGAGGAACGCGACACTAAGGGCATGAAGATCGCCGCCGCCAACGCGGACGATCCGGCCATTTACAAGGGTGATTTCATCGAGCTGCTGATCGAGACCCAGGGCCATTCCTATTACCGGATTGCTGTTGCGCCCAACGGCGTAATGGCGGACGCGGACATGAATGCAGCAGGGGTGCCCGATCCGCGCTGGTCGTCGAAGGCGGAGGTGGCGGCGCAGGTCGGCGACGGCTTCTGGACCGTGGAGGCGCGCATCCCTATGACCGGGGACTTGGGCGATCCGCTCAATGGCGTGGTGGGATCCAGTCCGAGCCAGCTCTTGCCCTTGCTTATCAATCTGTGCCGCCAGCGGGTTAGGGAGCGCGGGATCGAACGCTCCGCCTTCTCGCCGACGGGCAAACCCGATTTTTACGATCCGATGAAATTCGGCCCCCTGACGCTCCGGTGAACAGACCGCGGTGACTACGGCGCTGCTTTCTAAAAATTAAACATATTATGGAAACCAAGAAGAAAATTGAGATGAGTGTATCCGCAGATAAGGCCCCCATGATCATGCAGAAACATTCCGAGTTGACCCTGGCCCGGTTGACCGGGTTTACGGCGCAGAGCCTGATTTTCGATCGTTTATATCCCCGGAAGGCGCCGGTCACGTTGTCCGTTTTTTCCGCTCCGGGCCGCATCCCTTTTTCGCAGGCGATGAAGGGCCGCTACCGCCCGGCGCAAGTGGGCGAAAAATTCGGCCCGCTTTGGTCCACGCACTGGTTCAAGGTCGGCATCGATATTCCGCGGGACTGGAAAGGCGCTGAGGTGCATGTGCGTTGGGATTCTTCTTCAGAGGCCTGCGTCTGGCTCGACGGCGCGCCTGCGCAGGGGCTGACCGGCACGCGTAATCCTTCCGACGGACAACATCCGATCCGGACTGAATTTGTCCTTGCCCGCCGCGTGCGCGGCGGCGAGAGAATCACGTTGTACATTGAGGCGGCCTGCAACCAGATCATCGATTCGTCTGGACTGGATGAGTTTCTCGGGCTGTTGCGCATGGCGGAAATCGCGATGTTTGACCGGCGCGTCTGGGATCTGATCCTGGATTTCACCGTCATCGCCGAGCTGGCCGCTGCGCTGCCGCAAAACACACCCCGCGCGGCGCAGGCTCTTTTCGCCGGCAACGAGATGATCAACATCATTAACCTCGATGATCCGTCAACATGGCGGAAGGCCCGCGCGGTGGCCGCGAAATATCTCGGCGCCCGCAACGGGGCGGGCCAGCACACGATTTCGGCGATCGGCCATGCCCACCTCGACACGGCCTGGCTCTGGCCGCTGGCCGAGACAAAACGCAAGTGCTACCGCACATTCTCCACCGCTCTGCGCTATATGGATGACTATCCGGAATACAAGTTCGCAGCCTCCCAGGCCCAGCAATATGAATGGATGAAAGACGGACAGCCCGCGCTGTACGCCAAGATGCGGGAACGGGCAAAGGAAAAACGGTTTATCCCCGTCGGCGGCTCATGGGTTGAGGCGGACTGCAACATTCCTTCGGGCGAATCGCTGGTGCGCCAGTTCCTCTTCGGCCAGCGCTTTTTTCAGCGCGAGTTCGGAATGACCTGCCGCGAGTCGTGGAACCCGGATGTCTTCGGCTACAATGCCCAGATGCCGCAGATCATGCGCGGGGCGGGAATCTCCGCCTTCGTCAGCACGAAACTCTCCTGGAACCAGATCAACAAGCCGCACCGCCATACGTTCTGGTGGGAAGGGATTGACGGCAGCCGGGTGTTGACGCATTTCCCGCCATCCGACACGTATAACGGCGTATGCACGGTCAAACAGCTTTTGTTCAGTGTCGGCAATTACAAGGACTTGGAGAGGTCAAACGAGAGCCTGTATATTTTCGGCTACGGCGACGGCGGCGGCGGGCCGAATATGGAGATGCTGGAACGGCTGCGCCGGGCGCGCGACGTGGATGGTCTGCCCAAAACGCAGATTCGCGAGCCCCAGGAGGCTCTCGCCCGCATAGCGAAGGATGCCCAAAAGATCACCACGCAGGTCGGCGAACTGTATCTTGAGAAGCACCGCGGCACCTATACCACCCAGGCGCGCAACAAGCAGGGCAATCGCCGCTGCGAGGAGCTTCTCCATGATCTCGAACTGCTGGCGTCTCTGGCACCGGGCCGCTATCCGGCCGAAGAACTTCAGCGGCTCTGGAAATTGACCCTGCTCAACCAGTTCCATGACATAATCCCCGGCTCGTCCATCACCCAGGTGCACAAGGAATCGCTGGAGCAGTATGCGGACATACTTGCGGCCGGCGATAAGCTGCGCGGACAGGCGCTCGCGCAATTGGGCTTCAAGGCCGGGAAACGGTTCGCCGCCGTCAACACGCTCAGCGCGCCGCGCGCCGAAGTGGTGGAACTGCCCGGGCCGCGGCGTCAACTGGCGATCGTCACCGCGCCGGCCATGGGCTATGCCGTCCAGGAACCGAAGACGGCAGTCGGTGTCCCTGTTTCAATCGGTGAAACCCGAAAGAACATTACTCTTGAAAACCGGTTCGTCCGCGCCGTCTTCCAGCGGAACGGGACACTGGTCAGCCTGTTCGACAAAGGCGCGGCGCGTGAGACGATCGGCGGCAATGCCAACCGTTTTGCGCTGTTCGGCGAAAACAACTATGAAGCATGGGAAACTGAAGCCTACCACCTGGAAACCCGCCGGGAAGCGGGCGGCGCCAAGACCGCGCGCGTCATCGAGCAAGATCCCCTGCGCGCGGCCGTTGAATTCAAATACGATATCAGCCCGCGCTGCCGCCTGCGCCAGGTGGTGTCCCTGACGGCCCTTTCACCGCGTCTGGATTTCGCCTGTGAAACGGACTGGCAGGAGCGGAACCTGTTTCTGAAGGTTGAATTTCCAACGACCCTCCGTTCGGATTACGCGACCTATGAGATCCAATTCGGCCATTTGCGCAGGCCGACGCACTTCAATAACTCGTATGACCTGGCGCGTTTTGAAGTCTGCGCCCAGCGTTGGGCCGACTTGAGCGAGCATGGGTTCGGACTCGCATTGCTGAATGACTGCAAATATGGCCATGCCGTTCACGGAAGCACCATGCGCCTTTCATTGTTGCGGGCGTCAAAATACCCGGATCGCGAGGCGGACATGGGGTCGCACACTTTTCGCTACGCCCTCTTCCCGCATGCCGGCTCATTCCAGGAGGCTGGAGTTGCGCACGAGGCCATGCGGTTCAATGTTCCGCTCATCCTGAGCCGGACACAGGCGGACTACCGCGAACATTCCTGGTTCTCCGTGGATCAGACCGGCGTCATTATTGACACGGTCAAGAAGGCGGAAGATTCCGATGCGCTGATCTTACGGCTCTACGAAGCGGCCGGGACGCGCACGCGCGCCTGCTTGCGAAGCAGCCTGCCGGTGCAATCCGTGACCCGGTGCAACCTGCTGGAGGAGGATGCGGAACGACTGGAATGGAGCAAGGGGGGCGTCCCGCTGGAACTGGGACCGTTCCAAATCGTCACGTTGAAAATTCGTTTGTCACGCTGAGTCGTGACTCTTAATGAAGTCGAATGGGATCGCGAAGTCGCGCATGAAGGCGAGGATTTGCCCACGTCGGGGTGATGGGACTTTTCACACTGCAAAACGCCCCGTAAAGCAAGCCGCCGAACGCCGCTTGGCGGGGGTGTCAAGTTGGCGGGAAAGTGACTACTCAGCGGAGGTGGATACAGGCGAATAATACAGGAGGAGTTCAGATGAGAAAGAACGGGTTATCATGTTTGGGTGGCGCGGTAGTGTTTGTGCTGGCGGTTTGCGGCGGCATGTTTGCCGGACCGGTGTTCGGCGAAACCTTCCTGGTCAAGGA
>CAIYGI010000130.1 GCA_903925685.1 uncultured bacterium | reverse complement strand
TCCTTGACCAGGAAGGTTTCGCCGAACACCGGTCCGGCAAACATGCCGCCGCAAACCGCCAGCACAAACACTACCGCGCCACCCAAACATGATAACCCGTTCTTTCTCATCTGAACTCCTCCTGTATTATTCGCCTGTATCGCATTTCTCACACTTAGAAAGCGCCCTCTGCTCACCTGCTGCACGTCAGTGTCCCGAATTTCACTGGATCGTAAAAATCCGGCTTACCCGTCGGCGAGAAGGCGGCGCGTTCGATCCCGCGCTCCCGGACCCGCTGTCGGCACAGATTGAAATAAAAAGGCAATCCCGGTTTGAATCCCACCACGCCATTGAGCGGATCGCCAAGATCCTTGCCCACGGGGATGCGCGCCTCCACGGTCCAGAACCCGTCGCCGACCTGCGTCGCCACCTCCGCCTTCGAGGACCAGCGCGGCTCGGGGATCCCGAGTTTCATATCCGTATCCACCACGACGCCGTTGGGGGCGATGGCGATCCGGTAGTAGGAATGGACCTGGGTTTCGAGCAGCAGTTCGACGAAATCTCCCTTGTAGATGGCCTGGTCGTCCGCGTTGGTTGCGGTAATTTTCATGCCCTTCGTGTCTCGTTCCTCACAGCGGATCGCCAGGTAAAGGGCATCATCGGCCCAGCATGCGGTAAATGCCGTCCCCATGGTCGGCGCCACGCCCGTTTCCAATTCTTTCAAGTTGCCGTGCGTCCAATCCCCCCTCGCGTTGCCCCAGCCCTTATCGTCGAGCTTGCCATCGATCTTGAAGTCCGCCTTGTTTTCCACGGAAAGACCGCATTTGGGGAGATCTTTATCCCGCCCCATGGCCAGCCGGTCGCGTTGCCCTTTGAGCGGCGCCAGATATTCGACGACGAGTTGGATGCGCAGGCCGTAGACCGAGTCGGCCGCAACCTTTTGCCGGGCCTTGTCCAACAGTTCGAGCGCCTTGTCGATTGGTTCCACTTTCGTCCCCATCTTCGTCCAATTCGCCTCGGAATACTCGATGAAGGCCTTCATCTTTTTCGCGGCCGGCCCGTAAAACTTCTCGTAGTACTCGTTCAGCAACGCCTCGATGTCCTGGTCTGCGTCCCAGTAATAGCGCGCCGTCACGTACACGTTCAGATGGTTGAAACCTGGGGCGTGCATATTGCCCATACTGCCACCATCGGTCCCACCAAAGGTCAGTTCGATGAACTCGCCCTGCGAAAGTCCCTTCAACGAACGCAGATCCTCGGCGATCGCGTGGGGATAATAAGCCGGCAGATGCGATCCACTGTGAAGGTAATGCTCATACATTTGGAGATTCCCCCGCGCCACCTTGTCCAGCCACCCCTTGCGGAGTTCGAGCCCTTTGGCGCGCGCTTCAGGATCGTTAAACGACCACCGTTCGTCCTTGATCGCCACCATCACATTGGGGCTGAACTTGGCGATCTTTTCCGGCGGCAGCTTATAACAGCTATACGCGCCGCAGATTATCTTCCGGTCCGGATGCGTCTTGTACACCTCCCGGGCCACGCGCTCGATAAAACCCCAGATATAATCCGAGCATGTGCCCGACGTGTCCCGGCCCCGCGTGACTTGGCCTTGGCACCGGTCACACTTGCACACACCGCCGAGCCAATACCCGTCGTCCGGCCAGAGGGAGAGATACTGCATGTCGGGATAAATATCGAACACCGTGCGCGCATATTTCACCGTGCAATCGACAAACTCCTGGGAAGAAAAACAGAGGCGAAACTCCGGATGCGCCTTCTGGAACTCTTCCCGTTTATACACATTGCACAACCCATGCGGACCCGGAAGTCCCAGGGTGGCGTCCACGCCGATGCGCAATCTGTACAACAGGCCATCCCGGTTGCCGCTGTATCTGAAAGCGGGCGCATAGTCGCCCAGATTCCGATACGGAAAATCGGGCTTGACGGTCTTGTCCACCGGGGTCAACGCGATCGTTTTCAGCGAGGGAACGATTTCGCCCAGGTCGCCGGGCATGTACCAGCGCGCGCCCAGGCCGCGCAGAAACTCGTACACGGCATTCAACGTCCCGCGCTCGTCATACTCATAAAGACCGACCAGAAAACTATAGTCAGTACACCCATTCTTTGGGTTCGTCCAGCGCTCGCCGGTGCGCGCGTCAAATTCCTTGAGCGTCCGCTTTCTGTCTGGGTAAATATATTGGGGCAGCGTGAAGTCCTTGTCATGGCCCAGGAGCACGAGATAATCCTTGCCCGACACCATCTTGAAGGCGCCGCTGTTGAGCCCTTCGTCGGAGATCTTGAGCTTGTCGGTGTACTCGCTTTTGCCCACATAGATATGCGCGCTGACATTCGTGCCGGGCGCGGTCGCGACCGGCAATTTGGCGCCGCTGATCTTTACAATGTAGGTTTGCAATTCCACGGCAGCCAGCTTGACCGCCCGAGTGGGCTGGGCTGAGATCACAATGTCGGCGCAGGGCAGCCGGTCCTTGACCAGGCAGGGGCCGCCGACCACGCGCCCGGATAGCGCGCAGACCGACAATAATACGCCGCAAAGACACTTGATTTTAGGTTGCATCGTGATTCGCCTCGTTGTCCACTATTCATCAGGAGTCAGGAGTCAGAATGTGGAAAACACCTGATTCTGAATTCTGAATACTGGCTTCTGAATACTGCGCTTGCAGAACCGACGAAGGAGGTTTTGCAGGCGCCTCATTTCACGATCAATACACCAAACTTCATCGGCTGAAGAAAGGACCCCCCTGTGGGGGAAAAGGCGGAAAGCTCGTTTGCCTCGCCCCGGACCCGTTCCCGGCACACATTGAAGAACCAGGGCGCCGTATCGGTCGGCTTTTTCCCTTCCACCTTCTTGAGGGGGTCACGCCCCATCTTCGTCCAATCGAACGTGGGAATGCGCACTTCCACGCTCCAGAACGTGTCGCCGACATACGCGGCGTACTCGGCGCAGGAGGACCAGGCCAGATTGGGCCCGCCGCTCCAGTCAATGTCAGCCATGGCGCCGACCGGGTTGATCCCGATATGATAATAGGCGTGTTCCTGGGTTTCCAGGAAGATTTCGGCCCCATCGCTGGGAAACATGCCGAAATCGTCGTTCTTCCTGGTCGTGATGTTCAGGTTCTTCATGTCCGAGTCTTCGCAGCGGATGCCGAACACGATGGACTCGTCGTCTCCCCACACGACCTTAAACGTGGTCTTGTTTGTGGGCGACTGACCGCCCTTGCATTCTTTCAGCTCGTATACCGGCACGTCTTTCCAGAAGGCTTCATCCAGCTTGCCGTCCAGTTTGAGGTCGGCGCTCTTACGTACCACGGTCACCGCCCGGGGAACGTCTTTTGTCCGCGTGACCAGTTTGTCACGCCATTGCTTCATCGGTTGGAGATACTCGACCAGCAGCTCGACTCGTTTGCCGTACACCGTGTCCCCGGCGGCCTTGCGGGCTGCCGCCAGCAGTTCGAGCGCCTTGTCGATCAGTTCCACTTTCGCCCCCATGCGCTGCCAGTTCGCCTCGGAATACTCGATCAACGCCTTCATCTCCTTCGCCGCGGGCCCGTAGAACTTCTCATAATACTCGTTCAACAGGGCATTGATGTCCAAATCCGCATCCCAGTAATAACGACCGGTCACGTACACGTTCAGATGATTGAACCCCGGGGCGTGCATGTCGCCCTGGCTCGCCGCCGGCACCGGCACTTGCTCGCGTGCGCTTTTGCCGCTGTTGTCAATATTGGCCCAACTCAGTTCGATGAACTCCCCCTGCGAGAGGCCCTTCAACGAATGCAGATCCTCGGCGATCGCGCGGGGGTAATAAGACGGCAAGTGCGACCCGCTGTCCAGATAATGGCAGTAAATCTGCAGATTCCCCGGCGCCAGCTTGTCCAGCCACCCCTTGCGGATTTCCAGAGACTTGGCGCGCGTTTCAGGATTGTTGAAGCCATAACGCGGCTGGACAATGCACACCATGACATTCGGGCTGAACTTGGCGATCTTCAGCGGAGGCAGCTTATAGGCTCCATACGAGCCGCATTGAACCTTCCGATCCGGGTGCGTCTTGTACAGCTCAATGGCCACGCGATTGACAAAATCCCAGACATAATCCGACAAATGGCCGTCCGTCCCACGTTCCAGCGTACACTTGCCTTGGCACAAATCGCACTGGCACATGCTGCCGATATAAAACCCGTCGTTCGGCCAGAGGGAGAGATATTTCAGGTCGGGATAAATATCGAAGACCGTGCGCGCGTATTTCACGGTGTAGTCAAAAAACTCCGGAGACGACAGACAGGCGTAGTAATCATTGTATTTTGCGGAGGCCGTGCCGGTCGCCCGCTGGCCGTCCTTGCGCAGCGCAAAATATTCCGGATGGTCCTTCCTTACCTCGTCACGGCCATTCACATTGTTCATCCCATGCGGCCCTGGAATGCCCAGGGTGGCGTCGAAGCCGCAGCGCAGTTTATACAGCATGCCGTCCCGGTTTCCGCCTCTAAAACTGGGCGAATAGTCGCCCAGGTTCCGATACGGGAAATCTGGTTTGACGGTCTTGTCCATGGGAGTCAGCGCGATCATCTTCAGAGCGGGAACGATTTCGCCCAGGTCGCCGGGCATATACCAGCGCACACCCAGTCCCCGCAAATACTCGTACACGGCGTTCAGCGTTCCGCGCTCGTCAAACTCCCATAGATCGACCGTTGGACTGTAGCCCCAACAGGCCGGCGCGGGGTTCCCAAAATGCTCGCCGGTGCGCGCGTCCCATTCCTTGAACGCGCGCTGGGTGTCTTTGTAATCGTGGGGAACATAGGGGGACAGCGTGAAGTCCTTGTCATGGCCCAGAAGCACAAGATCACACTTCCTGATCCCGTGCTGTAATTACGCATGTTTTTGCGAACTGCCCGGAAAATGACATGGCACTTTTTGACGCGTGACAAGTAAAGCGGCGTGGTGAATTCTTTGGGGCGAACAAACGGTCC
>CAIYGI010000129.1 GCA_903925685.1 uncultured bacterium | reverse complement strand
GCCTTTAATTGACGGTTGCTGGGATCGTTTCGGCAACGTCACTTGCCGATGAGCAGTTTGGCCTTCTGAGTTTCATATTCTGCGTCCGTAATGGCCCCGGCGTCTCTGGCCGCCTTCAAGTCAACCAATTGCTTGCCGACGGTGGCCTTTTCAACCTCCTTCTTATCACCACCTCCAACCTGCAACGCCAGACATCCTGAAAAGAGCAGCATGGCTGAAAGGGCGACCGCTGTGGGGAGGAATCGTTTCTTCATAATGTCGCTTTGCGCTTCGTGTAGTTAATACCGCAATAATCATTTGACGCATCAGTCAGCCGTTTATTCGGGCCTGCAGGCGCAACCTGCAATGCGTTTGATAACACTTGCGTAGCCGCCGACGTCAGTCGGCGCATTCTTTCGGCAGCGAAAATGGCGCCGACTGACGTCGGCGGCTACGCTCTGTCAATGAGTGACCGCAGCCTGGCGCGCGGCCGGCAGCCAGCGCGTCAGCAGGTCGCGGCAGTTGATGACCTTCTCGGCCAGATCCACCGGCACGTAGTAATACTGGTTGGTCGCCTCGAAACCGATTCGCGAGTCGCGGCTTTGGATGGCGTGCAAGCGCCGCGCCAAGTCCATCTCCAGCAGCAGCAGCCGTTCCAATTCAGCGCAGGCTGACTGCGCATCGTCCTGGGATTTGGCCGCCTCCAGTCGGCGGCGCGCCGAGATGAAACGCGCCTGGTTGGCCACGCTGCGGAAGTGAATCGCGGCGGCTTCCCCCACATTCAGCTCCTTTAACCCCGCGGCCCGTTGTTCGGCTGACAGCTTGCTGCGGCACGCTTCATACGCCGCGGCCATAATCCCGTGCGCGTGCTCAAAGCCGGTCGCCACTTTCTCGAACTGGCCGATGAACACTTCCGGCGGATAGACCGCGCGCCAGCCATCCAGATCATCGTAAGGAAAACCGACCATCGACGCGGCATAGCCCGTCGGTTTACCCCAGAGCGGGTTAGCGGGGCCGACTTGCATCGGTGCGCTATAGACCAGGCCGCCGTGGAACGGGAACTCGCTGAATGCGCGGCTATACTCCCGCCAAGCCGGAACCACATGCAGCGCCAGTTCCTTTCCGAAACGGCGCTGCGCCACCCGCACCATCGCGCCCTCCAGGTCTGCCGCCTCGTTCCCTGCGGGCGCAGAACCAATTTCCGCCACCACTTCGAGATTGGGCGACGGATATCCCCCCAACGTCCAGCCCAGCATGAGCCCATTGACGCCCAGTCCGCGAAGATTGGCAGCGTGGCGGGCGACGTTAGCCACGGCCGGGATATACGGCACGGCTGAAAGCTCCCATGTGTTGCCGCACTGCATCTTGGCGAGGGTGCGCATGCCCCGGGCATGGGCCACTTCCCAATAATGGCGCGCCCGCTCCCCGGGTCCGATGGTGGAGATTGAGTATTCGCCGACCGTCGTAGGCACGCCACCCCGGCGGATCGGCATGCCCCATTCGCTCACGCTCATGAACTGCACCTCGCGTGGAAGCTGGGCAATGATGCTCTCCACCCAGTCATCGTGCCAGCCCCAGTCCCAGGCGATCAGCGTCTGCGCGCTCCCCGCGCGCCGGATGCCGTCATAGAAAGTCGAGTTAACCTCGGCGATCACCTCAGCCGGCGCGCGTTTCCCGCAACGCGGGCACGCCTTGCCGGTGCCATGCGACCAGCAACTGGTCAGGTTCTCGGAACCGGTGATCGTGAAGAACCCCGCCAGCCCCGGCGCCGCGCGGCAGATCGTCTCCACGGCCGACGCCAGCCATTC
>CAIYGI010000128.1 GCA_903925685.1 uncultured bacterium | reverse complement strand
GATCCTTTGTGGGACCGTTTGTTCGCCCCAAAGAATTCACCACGCCGCTTTACTTGTCACGCGTCAAAAAGTGCCATGTCATTTTCCGGGCAGTTCGCAAAAACATGCGTAATTACAGCACGGGATCAGGAAGTGTGAACGTGAGAGAAACCTGTACGAACAGAAGATCGGCGCCGAAAGCGACATGATCGAGGCGCAAATGCGGTTCGAGGAACAGCAGACGGCCCGCAAGGCGTCCGAACAGCGCTTGCACGTTTTCGGCCTCACCGAGCCCGAGATTGCAGCCCTGACCCAAACCAACCACAACAGCCGGAGCGACTCGCTCGCCGTACGCGCCCCCATGGACGGCACGGTCATCGAGAAGCACGCGGTGGTGGGCGAACTGACGGAACCCGGCAAGGATGTCATGGTGGTGGCCGACCTCAACAACGTATGGATGTGGGCCGGCGTTTACGAACGGGATCTGCAGACCGTTATGCAGAAGCGCCCGGTGGGCGGCATCCCAGTGGAGATCGTGGTCCCGGCGTTTCCCGACGCCGTCTTCCGCGGCCAGATGAACCACATCGGAACTGTGATCGACGAGACAACCCGTACCGTGCCGGTCCGTACCGTCCTTGACAACCGCGACCGGCGATTGCGCCCCGGAATGTTCTGCCAGGCCCGCATCCTCGTGAGCACCGATGAAGACGTCTTGGCCATCCCCAAGATGGCCTTGCTCTCGGACGAGGGGACGGACTTCGTCTTCACGCACATGAAGGATGACTATTACCTGCGGGTCAACGTAACGAGGGGCCGCGAGTTTGCCGAAGGCGTCGAGATACGCGGTGGCCTGAAACCCGGGCAAACCATCGTCACCGAAGGCGCGTTCGTTCTGAAATCCGACGTCCTGCGGTCCAAGATGGGGGCAGGCTGTGCAGACTGACGCATCGCGTCGCGACCATTCAGGAGAAATATTGTCATGAACAGATTCATAAATTTCATTCTCACGCAACGGCTTCTGGTCGTCATGGCCTTCGTGGTCCTGACGGTCGCCGGCATTCTGGCCTGGAAGGCGCTGCCAATCGACGCCTTTCCGGACGTTACCAACGTCCAGGTCATGGTCCTGGCCGACGCGCCTGGCCTGGCCTCGGTCGACGTCGAGCAACGCGTTACGTTTCCCGTGGAACTCGCGATGCAGGGTTTGCCAAAGGTCCGGCAGGTTCGTTCCATGTCCAAGGCGGGTTTGTCGCAGGTCATCGTCGTTTTCGAAGACGACGTCGACATCTACTTCGCCCGCCAACTGGTCTTCGAACGGCTGCAGGCCGCGCGGGAGCAACTGCCGGACGGCGTCGAACCGGAGATGGGCCCCATCAGCACCGGATTGGGCGAGATCTACCAGTACACGCTGGAAAGCGACCGCCGTTCGCCCATGGAACTGCGCACGATGCAGGACTGGTTGGTCGCACCGCAATTGCGCACGATCACGGGCGTCAACGAGGTCAACAGTTTCGGCGGCTTCGTCAAGCAATACCATGTCCTGGTGGATCCCGCCCGTCTCCAAAAGTACCGCCTGGCCCTTCAGGACGTACTGGACGGATTGGCGCGGAACAACGCCAACGCCGGCGGCAATTTCATTACCAAGGGCTGGGAACAGGCCTACGTGCGCAGCGTGGGCATGATCCAAACCATTCAGGACATCGAGGATATTGTCCTGCACGCCAAGGACGGCACCCCGGTGTTCCTCAAGGACGTGGCGGACGTGAAGATCGGCCCGCAGACGCGGCAGGGCGCCGTGACGCAGGATGGCCACGGCGAGACGGTAGCGGGCATGGCCATCATGTTGCGAGGGGCGAACTCGCAACTCGTGGTGGACAGCGTCAAGAAGACCGTCCCCGTGATCCAGGCCAGTCTGCCGAAGGACGTCCGCATCCAGCCGTTCTACGACCGCACGTCGCTGATCCAAGCCTGCATCGAGACCGTTGCTAAGGCGCTAAGGGAAGGGGCGCTGTTTGTAATCCTCGTCCTTTTCGTCCTGCTCGGGAATTTCCGCGGCGCCCTGATTGTGACGCTCTCGCTGCCCTTTGCGGCGTTCTTTACGTTCATTCTTATGGGCTGGCAGGGAGTGAGTGCAAACCTCATGAGCCTCGGCGGGCTGGCCATTGCCATCGGCATGGTCGTGGATGCATCGATCGTCGTGGCGGAGAACATCGCCCGCCATCTCACGGAACGCGGCCATACATCCACGCCGCGACTGGTCGTAATTCAGGAGGCGGTGCGCGAAGTGGCCCGTCCGGTGGTCTTCGCCATCCTGATTATCATCATCGTCTTCCTGCCGCTGTTCACGCTGGAGCAGATGGAAGGCAAGATGTTCCGTCCGTTGGCCCGCACCATGTGCTTCGCACTCTTGGGGTCGCTCCTGGTTGCGCTGACCATCGTGCCCGTCCTCTGCTCCCTGTTCCTGCGCGGCCACAAGACGGCCGGCGACAATCTTCCGATCCGCATGCTGAAGCGGGGCTACACGCCGTTGCTGTCGCTCGCACTGCGGTTCCGCTGGGCGACTGTCGCGATCGCCGTCGCCATCTTCGCCGGAACGCTGGCGCTGGTGCCACTCCTGGGCACCGAGTTCCTGCCGCAACTGAACGAGGGCGCCATCGCGATCAACGTCGTTCGCCTCCCCTCCGCGTCCCTCGACGGATCCGTGGCCGTCGGCACCGCGATGGAGCAACGCCTTGCCAAGTTCCCGGAGATCAAGACGGTAGTCACCAAGACGGGCCGGGCGGAGATTTCCGAAGATCCCATGGGGCCCGAGCAGAATGACCTCGTGATCATGCTGTATCCGGAAGACACATGGAAGACGGGGCGGACGAAAGAGCAGCTCATCGCTGTAATCAAGGACGACCTCGCGGTGATTCCCGGGGTCCGGCTCTCGTTTTCCCAACCGATCGCGCTGCGCGTCAACGAACTAATCTCCGGCGTGAAAAGCGACCTGGCCATAAAAATCTTCGGCCCCGACTTGGATGTGCTCAAGCCGCAGGCCGACCGGATGGCGGCCATCCTGGGCGTCGTCCGCGGCGCCCAGGACGTGAAGGTGGAACAGATATCCGGTGCGGCGCAAGTGCAGGTTGTCGTCGACCGCAAGGCCATCGCGCGCCACAAGATCAACGTGGCCGACATCAATGACCTGATCGAGACCGCCGTGGGCGGGAAGGTGGCCACCACCGTCATCGAGGGGCAGATGCGCTTCGCGGTGCTGGCGCGGTTTCCCGAGAAGGACCGCGGGGACATCGCGGCGCTGGAGCGGTTGCTCGTGTCCGCGCCGGACGGCACGCGGATTCCCCTGGCGCAACTGGCCCGGATTCAGGAAGCCGAAGGCCCGGCCCAGATCAGCCGCGAGAAAGGCATGCGGCGCGTCGTCGTGGAGTGCAACATCCGCGGCCGGGACATGGGAAGCTTCGTCGCGGAGGTTCAGCAGCGGCTCCAGCCCGTTGCGTCGACACTCCCCACCGGCTATTTCATCGAGTACGGCGGACAGTTCGAGAACCAGCAGCGCGCCATGAAGCGGCTCAGCATCGTCGTGCCGGTCTCCATCGGGCTGATTTTCCTGATGCTTTTCTCCGGGTTGGGCACGATCCGAAGCGCGCTGATGGTCTTTGCCAATCTGCCCTTCGCCCTCGTCGGCGGCATCCTGGCCATGGTTCTGTTCAAGATCAACCTGAGTGTCTCGGCCGCCATCGGGTTCATCGCCCTTTTCGGAACGGCGGTTGGCAACGGCGTCGTGCTGGTTGCCTTCTTCAACCAGTTGCGCCGGGAAGGGCTGAGCGCCGCGGAAGCCGTCCGAAAGGGGTGCGACCTCCGCTTCCGCCCGCTGTTGATGACGGCGCTTGCGATGCTGCTGGGCCTGGTGCCCATGCTTTTCGCGACCGGTAGCGGCTCCGAAATCCAGCGCCCACTGGCGGCCGTGGTGCTCGGCGGCCTGGTCTCGTCGATGTTCCTGACCATGGTCGTTCTCCCGGCGATCTACCACCTGGTTGAGTCTCGGCTCGAACGCGTGAAAGCGAATGCGTAGTCGCAGTACACCGAATAAGCGACGTCATGGCACGACCGTTCGCCGTGGACGCAGCGTTGTCCAGATGATCGACAAAAACGGCAGATACAAATGGCGGAAAAGCGGGCGCAGGTGGAAGCGGCTGCGGAACTGGTGAAGATCCCGGATTTCATCCCCGTGATCGATCATGTTGGTGGCGCCGCAGTAGAAAACGGCGCGATTGAACAGATTGTCAGCGCACGCTTTGGCCGGTATAGTCTGGGTTGCTCAACTGCTTATTAAAGGAGTTTCGACATGGATGCTTTGCTTAATCAAGCCGCGCGCCGTTTGGAGAATGAATTTTTCGCCAAGAATGACGCCATCCTGATCGCCCAACTGCGCAAACTGGAGCAGATGGAGCGCACACAGAAGGCGCTCATGGAGGTTTCCGGCATCACTGACGAAACGGCGCTCAAACATCTGGTGGATTTGGGCGTCCACCCCGATCTTCTGGCCACGCTTACCCTGGTGCCGCTCGTTGAGGTGGCCTGGGCCGATGGCGAAATACATGAGGCCGAGAAAACAGCTATTCTGGAAAGCGCCTCTGGCGTCGGCATGGCGCCCAGCTCGATCGACTACGTGCTGCTCCAGCAATGGCTCGCCCAGCGGCCGCCCAAGAAAATGCTCGACGCCTGGATTCATTATATCGACGGGCTCAAAAAAGCGCTCGCGCGCGAGGAAGTCGCCCTGATCAAGGATCAATTCATGAACCGGGCCAGACGCGTAGCCGAGGCCAGCGGTGGCTTTCTGAACCTGATCTCGAAGATTTCCAGAGCGGAACAGGCCATGCTCGACAAGCTGGCCGCCGCATTCGAGGACCGTGGGGGATGAAACTCGACAAGAAAAATGCGGCATGGATGGCTCTGGCCGGAGGTCTTATCATCTTCGGCCTGAAACTGGCCGCCTGGTTTCTCTCGGGTTCGGTGGCCCTGCTTTCCGACGCCCTGGAATCCATCGTCAACCTGCTGGCCTCAGGCATGATGCTTTATGCCGTGTACCTGTCCGCGGAACCGGCCGACCGCAGGCACAATTACGGCCACCAAAAGGTGGAAAACATCTCCAGCCTTGTCGAGGGACTGCTGATTCTCATGGCTGCTGTCCTGATCGCCGAAACAGCGGTACGCCGGCTGATACAGCCAACGGCGCTAACCAATATCGATGCCGCCCTGCTCGTCTCGCTGGCCGCCACATCGCTGAACGCCCTACTCGCCTGGTTGCTGATGAAGACTGCGCGAAAGTTCGACTCCATGGCTCTGGAGGGCGATTCCAAGCACCTGTTTTCCGATGTGCTGTCCTCTTTGGCTGTGGCGTTCGGATTGATCCTGGCCAGAAGCACGGGATGGTATTTCCTGGATTCGGTTCTTGCCCTGGCCGTGTCGGCGCTGCTCATCAAAATGGCCGTTTGGCTGATTAAAAAATCCGCAGCCGGTCTGATGGACCAAGCTTGCCCGCAGGCGGAGGCCCGGATAATCGAAGTCCTGCGGCGACACGACCGGTTGTTTCTTGACTATCACGATATCAAAACGCGACGCAGCGGCCGCAAAGTTTTTGCGGAGTTGCACCTTTCGATGAATGGCGACAAGACGATACAGGAAGCACATCGTATTACCGACCGTCTGGAGTCGGAACTGAACCAGGAGTCACCCGAGATCAGCCTGACCATTCACATGGAAACCCTGCGGCCATTAATCAAGCATGGATAGATTATGCAATCGTCGCCCATCGCATCGCCACCGCCGTGGCGCAGTACGCCAATTGAAACCGTCTGCTCCCTCCTGGATTGCACGCCAAAAGGTTTGACCGCGCCGGAGGCCGCGAGCCGCCTGGCGAACAACGGGCCGAATCAACTGAAAGCCGCGCATCGCGTTTCGCCGTGGGCTTTGCTCGCCGAGCAGTTCAAGAACGTGCTGGTGGTGATCCTCTTGATCGCCACGACGCTTTCGTTTTTCCTTGGCCACGGCATTGAGGCGGTCGTTATCGCCGTCATCGTGTTGTTCGCGGTGTTGCTGGGCTTTGTCCAGGAATACCGCGCCGAGCGGGCCATCGAGGCGTTGCGCAAGATGGCCGCGCCCACCGCCGCCGTACTGCGCAATGGCATTGAGGCGCAAATTCCGGCGCGCGAGCTTGTCACGGGCGATGTCGTGCTGCTGCGCGCCGGCGACAGGATTCCCGCCGACGCGCGCTTGATCGAAGCCATCAACCTGCAGATCGAGGAAGCGGCGCTCACCGGCGAATCGCTGCCGGTGGAAAAGCAGGCGGAGGTGCTGGCCGGAACTGATCTCGGTTTGGGCGATCAGAAGAACATGGTTTTCGCCGGCACCGCGGCATCCTATGGCCGGGGCCAGGCAATCGTCGTAGCCACGGGCATGAACACCGAGTTCGGAAAAATCGCGCACATGCTGCAAAGCGTGGAAACCGGACGAACACCCTTGCAGCACAACCTGGATAAGGTCGGCCGCGCGATGGCCTGGGCGGCGGTGGCAATCGTGGCGATCATCGTCGCGGTTGGCCTGGCGCGCGGCCAGCCTTTGATCGAAATGCTGATTTTTGGCATTGCGCTGGCGGTTGCGGTGGTTCCCGAAGCTTTGCCCGCCGTCGTTACCATCTCGCTGGCCATCGGCGTCCAACACATGGTCAAACGCCATGCCTTGATCCGCCGCCTGCCGGCGGTCGAGACGCTGGGCAGCACCTCGGTCATTTGCTCCGACAAGACCGGTACCTTGACGAAGGACGAAATGACGATCCGCGAAGTGTTCGTCGCCGGCCAGCTTCTGGACGTCTCCGGCGCAGGCTACGAACCTGTCGGCAGTTTTTCACGCGAAGGCAAAACCGTGCCGCCCGGCGGCGCGTTGCAACAACTGCTGCGCACAGCCGCTCTGGCCTCAGATGCGCACATCGTGCGCAATGAGGCTGAAGAACGCTGGGACGTCAAGGGCGATCCCACCGAGGGCGCACTGATCGTCGCCGCCGCCAAGGCCGGAATGGACAAGGACAAGCTCGACGTCCAGTTCCCCCGCCTGAAGGAAATCCCGTTCACGTCCGAAACCAAGCGCATGACCACCTTGCACGCCGGCGGGATGGCCTGCTCGAAAGGCGCGCCGGAGGTGGTGCTCGATGCCTGCGCGCGGCTGCTGACGGAGAACGGCGAAGTCTTGCTCGACGACGCGGGTCGCGCGGCGATTCTGGAAACGGCGCGCCGGATGGCCGGCAAAGCCTTGCGCGTCCTGGGGGTGGCGGCCAAGCCGGGCACAACGCTTGAGACGTCCGCCCGCGATATGATTTTCCTCGGTCTGGTCGGAATGATCGACCCTCCCCGTCCCGAAGCCAAGGCAGCCGTCGAGACCTGCAAAACGGCGGGCATCAAGGCCGTGATGATCACCGGCGACCATCCGATCACCGCTCAGGCCATCGCCCGCGAACTTGGCATCCTCAACGCCGGCCGCGTCGTTACCGGCGCCGAGCTGGAAGCCATGAGCGATGGCGAGCTGGAAAACGCGGTGCAGGAGATCGAGGTCTATGCGCGCGTTTCGCCGGCCCACAAGCTGCGCGTCGTCACGGCGCTGCAGAAGCGCGGCCAGATCGTCGCCATGACCGGCGACGGGGTCAACGACGCGCCCGCGCTCAAAAAGGCCGACATCGGCATCGCGATGGGCATTACCGGCACTGACGTCACCAAAGAGGCGGCGGCGATGACGCTGACCGACGACAACTTTGCCTCCATCGTTGCTGCGGTCGAAGAGGGCCGCGGATTGTTCAGCAACATCAAGAAATACCTGATGTACCTGCTCTCGTCGAACATCGGCGAGATCGGGCTCATGACCGCCGCAACGCTCACCGGCATGCCGTTGCCTCTGAGCGCCGTTCAAATCCTCTACGTCAACCTCGCCACCGATGGCCTGCCCGCGCTGGCGCTGGCGATGGACCCGGCTGAAGACGACCTGATGCGCCGCAAGCCGCGCAATCCGCGCACGGGAATTTTCACGCGGCCGGTGGCGCTCTTGATGATGATGGGTGGATTGTGGTCCATGGCCATCAACTTGGGCGTCTATGTCTGGGCGTTAAAATCCGGACGAAGCCAGTCCGAGGCAATGACGATGACCTTTGTAACCCTGGTTTTAACGGAATTCTTCAAGGCCTATAACTTCCGTTCCGACCGCAACACGGTGTTTCTCCGTCCCTTTGCCAACCGCTGGTTGAACCTGGCGATCCTCTGGGAACTCGCGCTGCTGGTATCGATCGTTCATATACCGTTTCTTGAGCGGGCGTTCGGCACATTCAACCTGTCGCTGACGGATTGGGCGATAGCCGTGGGTCTGGCGATGACCATCACGCCTATACTAGAAATGGCAAAATGGACGGAACGGCGCGGCTGGCTGGGCCGCATGGGTTAAACGGCGCCGTGGGAGGCTGCCGGCGTCTGTGAATCCGCCCGTTTTTTCCGTGCCGCCCGCATTCGTACCCGCGCAACTGCGCCGCGTTGGCCGCCTCAGACCTCATGCTTCTTCACCGTCATTCGCCCCTGTCGGCCTTGAACGGTAAAAACGCCGAGATTGAAACGCCGGAAAATGTGGAGTAACGTCCTATCTATGAAGAAACACACGATCTTCATCAGTAGCGTGCAGAAGGAACTGGCCGAGGAACGGCGCGCCATCCGCGATTTTGTGCACGGCGACCCTTTGCTCAGGCGTTTTTTCGATGTCTGGCTTTTTGAAGACCAACCCGCCACTGATCGCAGGGCCAATGATCTCTATCTCGACCAGGTCGCCCATTGCGCCCTCTATATCGGCCTCTATGGCCAGCAGTATGGCGCCGAGGACGCGCAAGGTCTGTCTCCGACCGAACGGGAGTTCGACCTCGCAACCGCCAATGGCAAGCCCCGACTCGTTTTCGTCAAGGGTGTTGACGACAAAGGCCGGCATCCGAAAATGGATGCGTTGATTCAGAAAGCCGGGGCCCAGTTGATCCGCCGCCGATTCGCCGGGGTTGCCAATCTGACTACGGCGGTGTATGCCAGTCTGGTGGAATGGTTGGATCGCCAGGGGGTCATCCAAGACCGGCCGTTCGAGGATCGCCCGGTTCATGGGGCGACCCTGGAGGACATTGACGGCAACGCCGTGGTCTCTTTCATTCGACGCGCTCGCAGCGCTAGACAGTTCCCGCTGGCCGAGGGAACGCCGCTAACCGATGTGCTCACGCATCTACATTTACTGATGGATGGTCAGGTGTCGAACGCCGTCATTCTTCTCTTCGGACGAGACCCGCAACGCTTTCAACCCTGTGCCGAAATCCGATGCATGCACTTCCACGGCACGGAGATCCAACGTCCCGTCCCCTTCTATCGGATATTCAAGGGGAACCTGTTTGAACAGGTTGATCAGGCTGTGGATTTTGTGCTGTCCAAGGTCAATCGTTCCGTCGGAACCCGCGCGGAAAGCCCACGCGCGCCTGTGCGACACGAACTACCGGAAGAGGTCGTGGCAGAGGCCATCGTTAATGCCGTGGCGCACCGCGACTACACGTCGGGGGCGGCCGTGCAGGTGTCGGTCTTCGCGGATCGCGTGGAGGTTTGGAATCCCGGCGAACTACTGCCTCCACTGACACCGGAGAGCCTGCGCAAACCGCACCGCTCCGTCTTGCGGAATCCACACATCGCCGAGGTGCTCTTCCTGGCGCACTACATCGAAAAGTATGGCACCGGCACGCTGATGATGATTCGCGAGAGCGTGAAGCATGCGCTTCCTGAACCTTCACTTGGCGGGGGCCAGCCAGGTGAGTTCGGTGTGACGATCTGGAGGGACTGGCTGACGGAAGAGGTGGTGAACCGGATGGGGTTGAATGAACGGCAGAGGAAGGCCGTTGATGTGGTCAAGACCGAGGGGAGAATCACCAATGCCGTGTATCAGGAGGTCACGCATACCAGTCGACCAACGGCCATTCGCGATCTAGCTGATCTGGTTGCGAAAGGCGTCTTGGTTCGTCATGGTGTCGCGCGCAGTGCCAGTTACGGCATGGCGGGCATGCGACTCAAAAATGACTCAAATGACTCGCAGCGAAACGGGCAAACGAATGACTCCGAAATGACTCAAATGAATCATACCCCACGCCGGAAAACCCGCCATACGCCCCCTTCTTCCGCCCCCCAGGATTCCCCGAAACACCAGGCTTAAACATACGCACCCCCTATATATCGCATCCCATTCGACATTTCCGCCCACCGTCGCCGCTTGTAGGCGTCTGGAAGGAAAGGAGCATGCTCAGTTCCTGGCGCGGGGTCTGGCCTTTATTAGTGATCAAGCCTATAAGGCATCGTCTTCCGCCCGGGGCGCGTCCGGCACGGCAGCGAGTGCGTCCGCGAATGCTTTCGGGTCGAAACTGGAGGCTGCCTTGCGGAAAAAATCCCGTGTTTCCTCCCTTACGATTTCGTTCGACACCGAAGTAACTATGAACTGGTTGAGCGAAATCCCTTCTTCACGGGACAGACGCGTGACTCGGCCATGTACGTTCTCCGGCAGTCTCACTTGCAGTGTTTTCATTTAGTCCTCCTGATCCGTCGCAGGAATTCCCCGGGTCTGAGAATCTCAATACCGTAGCCGCGGAGTTCCGGCTCCCGAAAATCCCTCACGTTCACACTTCCTGATCTCGGAGGAAAATGAGTTGGCACTTTTCTGGTATTTATCAGGCGAGTTCGTAGATCAAACGCGCGCCGGTTTCAGGGTGGTAAAAAGCGGCGTGGGTT
>CAIYGI010000127.1 GCA_903925685.1 uncultured bacterium | reverse complement strand
TGAATGTCAAATTACCTTGAACACAAGAAAGTGTCCCCAGTAAACGGAACGAAAAAAACGGCTGTTTGCGCGCGCATCGGGTTGATTATCAATGGTTAGCGCATGTATGGAGCATCGAAAAGACGCTGGAACTTCGGGTTAGACAACTTGCAATTACGATGGTTTTTCCTATGCGAACCTGGAGAATCCGGTTAAGGGCTGCAAACGTACTCACGCAACATTCTGAATTCTGACTTCTGACTTCTGGATTCTGTCGTGTGAACAGCCGACCATGAAAAGAAGCATTCTGACATTGGCTCTGTTGCTGGCGCTGGCCTGGCCGGCGGCGGCGGCGCAGGTGCATCTCGTGGCGGGCGACCGGATCTCGCTGGACGCGACCAACGCGCCGCTGCAGGAACTGCTGCGCGCCTTCGCGCTGCAGGGAGTCGCCGTCACCGCCGACCCATCCCTGCAGTCCACCGTCACGGTCCACGCCGCCGCGGCGGATTTGGAAAAGACCCTAAACCGCCTGCTCCAGCCCTTCGACTACGCCATCACCTGGCGCGTGGTCGATGGGCCGATCGGACCGCTCACACGCCTCTCCGAACTGCGCGTTTTCGAGCACGGCAGTCCCGAGCGCGCGGCGCCACTGCGTACGGGGCCGGCCTCCGGCGGCGCCGTCACGCAAACCGTGGCCCGTGCGCGCATCGTGCCCAACGAGGTTCTGCTGCGCGTCAAACGCGGCATAACCGCCGACCAGTTCCGCGCGCTGCTGCGCGGACTCAATGCCGACGTGGTGGACTGCCTGCGCACCGGCGGGATTTACCGGCTGCGCCTGCCGCCCGGTAGCGATGTCTCGGCCCTGCTGGAGCAGCTTGCAAGCAATCCCCTGGTGGACCGCGCCGAACCGAACTACATCGCCGAATCGCCGCGCTCCGTCGCAACGTCCGCGAAGGGCGGGTCCGCGGCCCAATCCGCGCCGCGCGGCGCGGCAGGCACGAGCGTGGGGGTGATTGACTCCGGTCTGGCTTCCGCGGACGACCTGGCCGCCCTGGTGACCGCCAGCTACAACGCCGTGAATCCCGGCGCGCCGCTGACCGACGCCGTCGGGCATGGCACGCAAATGGCGCGCCTGGCCTCCGGCGCCAGCCTGCCCGACAACGCGGGACCGGCGACGCCCACCACGACCGTGATCGCCATCCAGGGCTTCGATGCCCAGGGGCAGGGCAACAGTTTTGAACTTTCGCAAGCCGTGGCATACGCCGTGGACCATGGCGCCACGGCGCTCAATCTGAGTTGGGAAGTCGGAGCCAACAGCCAGTTTGTCGGGGAAGCGCTGGCCTACGCCCAGAATCACAACGTGCTGGTGATCGCGGCGGCCGGCAACAGTCCGACCGGTCAGGCGGTCTATCCCGCCGCCTACCCAGGGGTGCTGGCGGTCAGCGCGCTCGAAGCCAACGGCCAGCCCTGGTCGCAATCCAATTACGGTTCGTTCGTCGCTCTGGCCGCTCCAGGCACGGCC
This sequence comes from uncultured bacterium, assembly GCA_903925685.1. Classification (GTDB taxonomy): domain Bacteria; phylum Verrucomicrobiota; class Kiritimatiellia; order CAIKKV01; family CAIYGI01; genus CAIYGI01. The sequence continues at coordinate 1,619 of CAIYGI010000127.1, read as the reverse complement.
AGCCTGCCCGCGAACGGCGCGCTGGGCGGTTATGTGGGCACCTCGATCGCCTCCGCCTACACGGCCCACATTGTCGCCGTCTACCGCGCGGCGCATCCGCAGGCCAGCGCCGCCGACACCCGCACGGCGCTGCTTGGCGCGTTATCCCCCGCCGTGACAGGCGCCAGCGGCCAAAACTACGGCGCCGGCGTGCTCGACGCCGCGGCTGTGCAAAGATTGCTGCACTAGGGCGCCGTTCGAAATAAGTGTTCGGTGTTCGGTGTTCGGTGTCTCAGAAAAAGGAATGGTGGGCGCTGCAGGATTTGAACCTGCGACTTCTGCCGTGTGAAGGCAGCGTTCTCCCACTGAACTAAGCGCCCGAAGAAGTTTCGATAATGCCCGCCCCACCCCACCGCTGTCAAGCGCCTTACCAATATCTACGTTCAAACCTTCAGCAGTTTCTTCAGGTCGTCCACCTGTCCGGCGCTGCCGAGGACCTTGTTCTTGTGGGCGATGTACCTGGCATATTCGGCCATGAAGACCTTGCCGGGAGGGCGCAGGTCGAAATTTTCGGGATAAAGTTCGAACTGCTCGCGGTGGACGCGGCACCAGACCAGGCGGCCATCGGTGTCGATGTTGATCTTGGTGACGCCCTTCTTGCCGGCGATCGTGAGCTGCTTCTCGTCCACGCCCTTGGCATCCTCGCGCAGTTTGCCGCCGAAGTAGTTAATGCGGCGCACTTCGTCGAACGGCACCGAACTGGAGCCGTGCATGACCAGCGGGAATTTTGGCAGACGGCGGGCAATCTCCTCGATCACCTCGAAGTGCAGTCCCTGGCTGCCGGTGAACTTGTAGGCGCCATGACTGGTGCCGATGGCGCAGGCCAGACTGTCGCAGCCCGTCTTCTTGACGAACTCCTCGACCTGGGCCGGATCGGTCAGGTGGGCCTTGTCCTGCGAAACCGAGATGTCCTCTTCCACGCCGCCAAGCTGGCCGAGTTCCGCTTCGACCGCGATCTTCTTGGCGTGGGCGGCATCGACAACGCGCTTGGTGATTTCGACGTTCTGGTCGAACGGAGCGTGGCTGGCATCGATCATGACCGAGGTATAGAAACCGCTCTTGATGCAGTCCATGCAACTGGGTTCGTCGCCATGGTCCAGATGGACGGCAAAAACGACGTCAGGAAAGATCTCGTTGGCGGCGCGCAGGATGGCTTCCAGCATGCGCTTGTCGGTGTAGCTGCGGGCGCCCTTGGAAATCTGCACGATGAACGGGGCATTGCTGTCCTTGCAGCCCTGGAACAACCCCATGGCCTGTTCGGCGTTGTTAATGTTGTAAGCGCCGACGGCGTATTTTCCGTAGGCATGTTTGAACATCGCATCGGTTGAAACAATCATGTTGCGTCCTTTTCCGGTTGCCGTGTCGGCCCAAAGCCAACGTGTGAAAACCGTGGCAATTCTACATTCCATCCGCGGGTTGTCAAGGTCGGTTGGACTTTATCAGTTCTTCAGAAAACCATCCGACCTGCGACCGTGTGGCGGCTGAAGGGACGGCGCGGAGGTGGCTGGGGCCGGTTGTGAAGAAAGCGAGGCGCTACGCACTGGTGTCGTGCGTAAGTCGAGGAGGGCGTTTTCTTTGGT
>CAIYGI010000126.1 GCA_903925685.1 uncultured bacterium | reverse complement strand
GGTTTGCCCGCATTTGGCTTTCCGGCCTTCCGCATCGTGCCCGGTGTCCCTTCCCCGCTCCAAATCCGCCACGAAACCAGCCCCGTTCGTCTCGTTGCGCTCCTCCTTGCCCGCTCCTCACGCTCGCTCCGCCCACTCCGGTGGCGTCACGGCCCTTACGCGCGGATTTGGGTCGATGTGGTGATCTTGACGTTTATCCGCGCTTCTGCCATGCTCCCCGCCATGACATCGTTGCGTCAGACCGGGTATGGCATGCTTTCGGCCTATGCGAACCTGTGCCAGCCGAAAAACGATTTCCCGTCAATAAGCATTAGACGCGCCCGAGAGAGCTCTTCCAAAAGTATTCAACGCATAGCGGGCAAAAAATCCTGAGTTCCTTGCAATAAACTTCTGCTGACGCCACGGAGCGCGTCCCTCCAATTCGAAAGGGCTTGGCATAATGACGATGAAACTGGCGTCGGTATTTTCGGACAACATGGTGTTGCAGCACGGCATCAAGCTCCCGGTCTGGGGCTGGTCGGTTGCGGGCGACAAGGTCGTTGTCGAATTTGCGGGGCAGAAGAAAAACGCGGTCGCGCAAAAAGACGGCAAGTGGATGGCCGTCCTCAACCCTTTGAAGATTTCCGGCGAACCCGGAACGATGACGGTCTCCTCTGCCAAGATAACGAGCGGAAATCGCCAAGCTAAGATTGGAAATATTTTGGTGGGCGAAGTCTGGGTCTGTTCAGGCCAGTCGAACATGCAATGGCAGTTGATGAACTCCCGAAATTCAGCCCAGGAAACGGCGGCGGCGAACTATCCGAACATCCGTTTGTTTACCGTTCCCAGAGTCGCGGACCTCAATCCAAAGCAAGATATTACCGCTTCATGGCGCGGCTGTTCCTCCGATACCGCCGGAGAGTTTTCGGCGGTCGCCTATTTCTTCGGGCGCGAGATCCATCGCAAGACGGGCGTTCCCGTCGGACTGATCGATACGTCGTGGGGCGGCACGATTGCGGAAGCCTGGACAAGCCGTGAAGCCATGGCGGCGGATCCATTCTTCAAGAAAGATATCCGGGAATATGAGAATGAGTTGCGCGATCCTCTTCGTGACGATGCGACGAAAGAAGTTCTTGCGAGCCAAAAGAAATGGGCTGACGCGTTCGATCGTAAGGACACTAAGAACGAGGGTGAAGCAAAAGGCTGGCACAAGGCGGATGCGGACGCCGCAAGCTGGAAGGAAATGAATCTCCCCATCTGCTGGCAGAATGCCGGGCACGTATACAGCGGTATTTTCTGGTTCCGCCGCGAGGTCGAGATTACCGAAGACTGGGCCGGCAAAGATCTAACATTGGGCATTGGTCCAATCGACAAATCCGACGTGACTTATTTCAACGGAGTCCGGATCGGAAGCGTCACCATGGAACAGCGGGCGGACGCCTGGAGCACGCCGCGGATCTACACCGTGCCGGGAAAGCTTGTGAAGCCCGGCCGCAACCTGATTGCGGTTCGCGTTTACAGCAATATCTTCGCGGGAGGCTTCGGCGGCACTCCGGAACAGATGCAGTTGATTCCTGTGAACGCGGGCAATGACGCGCCCATGCCCCTTTCCGGCCCATGGAAATATGCGATCGAGGCGAATTTCGGAGTTGTCCCTAATCCGCCTCCGCCTCCGCGCGGACAGGGGAACGCTAATTCTCCCTACATGCTTTTCAACAATATGATCAAGCCGATCCTGCCTTACGGGATACGCGGGGCAATCTGGTATCAGGGAGAATCGAACGCCGGCAAGGCGAAGCAATATCGGCAACTTTTCCCGCTTATGATCCAGAGCTGGCGCAAGGCCTGGAAACAGGGGGATTTCCCATTTGTTTTTGCACAACTTGCAAACTTTGGGCCGCTTCAGCTCCAACCGGGTGAAAGCACTTGGGCTGAGCTGCGTGAGGCTCAGACAATGACGCTCTCGCTTCCGAATACAGGAATGGCGGTCACGATTGACATCGGGGAAGCGAACGACATCCATCCCCGCAACAAGCAGGATGTCGGCCTGCGGCTGGCTCTGCCGGCGCTCGCAAAGCTGCACGGCTTTATCAAGCTCGTCTATTCCGGGCCGATCTATCGCTCGATGAAGGCCGAAAAGAAGCGGATCCGCATTTTCTTCGAGCAGGTGGGCGGCGGACTCGTCGTCCACGGCAAGAAACTGGAGGGATTTGCCATAGCCGGCAAAGACAAGCGGTTTGTATGGGCAGAGGCAAGCCTGGAAGGAAATACGGTCGTGGTATCCAGTCTGCAGGCGCCAAAACCAGTGGCGGTCCGCTATGCCTGGGCGGATAGTCCGATCTGCAATCTTTTCAATGCATCCGACCTTCCGGCCTCGCCGTTCCGGACCGACAACTGGCCGGGAATAACATAAAGAAAAATGACAATATGTCTTCGAAAAGCTTTGGAAACGGCGAAGCTGCGGACGGAGATTCCGGCCGGCCGGCCAGCGCCTGGCGCGGCCCTGCCGCCTGAGCAGAAGCCATGACCGGGACCTACCTCATCGTGCCGGAGCACGTTCCGCAACAGGCCGCTTTCCCGGCGATCGATGCGCATAACCATTTGTGGAATGCCTGGGAACGAGTGCCTGCGGACGTACAGGTGCTGGACGCGTGCGGCGTGGCGATGTCCTGCGACCTGACCGCCAACCTCGCATTGCGCCAGGTTGATGGCGGCTATGTCTACCAATCCAGCCCCTTCGAGAATTTTCGCCGGGCTACGTCCGCAGCACCGAAACGCCTGTACGCCTTCACCACGGCCACCTTCTGCACGCCGCGGGACCAGCCGCTGTTCACCGATCCGCAGGCCTTTGTCGCCCGCACGCTGGAAACCCTGCGCGAGCACGTGCGGCAGGGGGCGCGGGGGCTCAAGATCCTCAAGGAACTGGGGCTGCACTACCGCGACGGCGACCGCAATCTGGTTTTTGCAGACGATGAACGGCTCGCGCCCATCTGGGAGGAGTGCGCTCGTCTCGGCATCCCGGTGCTGATCCACCAGTCCGATCCGGTCGGGTTTTTCGATCCGATCGCGCCGGCAAACGAGCATTACGATTCGCTGCGCAAGTACCCTGACTGGAGTTTTGCCGACGCGCGCTTTCCGCGCAAGGCCGAGTTGATCCGCCGGCGCGACCGCCTGGTGGCGGCCCACCCGCGCACGACCTTCATCCTGCCGCATGTGGCCAATTATCCCGAGGACCTGGCCTACGTGAGTGCGCTGCTCGACCGCTGCCCGAACGTCCACATCGATTTCTCCGCCCGGCTCGACGAACTGGGACGCCAGCCCTACACGGCCCGCGCTTTTTTTCTCCGTCACCAGGAACGCATCCTCTTCGGCACGGACATGCCGGCCACGCCGGAGATGTACCGCTGCTACTTCCGCTTTCTGGAAACGTACGATGAGAACTTCGTGCCCCCGGACTACGACGGCACGTTTAGCCGGCACCGCTGGCGTATTTGTGGCATTGGACTGCCGCGCCACGTGCTGGCAAAGATCTACTACCGCAACGCACTGCGTCTCATGCCGGGCCTGCGGCCCGCGTACCGGGCGGCGTGCGCGGCGTTGAAACCGGAAACCGAAGCAACCGAACAGGAGTAATTCATGCGCCAGACCAAGGTGGGGTTCATTGTTTATGGCGTTCACAAGGATGGACTGCAGGATCCGATGGGCCAGCCGTTCATTGACGAGGCCATCGTGGCCGGCGCCCGGCGCGCCCTGCGGGCCGCGGGGCTGCGCCTCGTGGAGCATCCGGTGGTGGTGGCATCCAAGGCCGAGGCGCAGGCCTGCCTGGCAAAGTTCAAGCGCCGCGACGACGTGGCCTCCGTGGTGCTCTTCTCCGGCACCTGGGTCTGGGCGGCGCACCTCGCGGCCGCGCTGCGCGACTATGCCATGACCGGCAAGGGGATCACGATCTGGACACACCCCGGCTCGCAGGGGTGGCGGCCGGTTGGCGGACTGGTGCTGCACGGCGCGCTGCGCGAGATCGGCCTGCCGCACCGCTTTGTCTACGGCCCGGCGGACGACGCCGCCGAGATTGCGCGCATCGTCTCGTACTGCCGCGCCGCCGATGAACGGGCCCGGCTCAACCAGAGCACCATCGGCGCCTTCGGCGGTCGGGGCATGGGACAGACCTGCGGCGTCGCCGACCCCTCGCAGTGGATGAAAACTTTCGGCATCGACATCGATTCGCGCGACACCACCGAACTGCTGCGCGCGGCCGAGGCGGTCACGGCGCGCGACCTGGCAGCCACGCGCCGCCGCCTTCAGCCGCGCTTTGCCGCACCGATCCCCAGGGGGCGCGTGGCCGACCGCTCCATCCGGCTCTACTGCGCCATCCGCGCGATCCTGGCCCGCGAGCGGTGGGATTTTTACACCATCCAGTCCTTCCCCGGCCTGGGCGATGATTACAGCGCCACCTGTTTTGCGCAAAGCATGATCCTCGACGACGGCATCGGCACCTCGACTCTGGGCGATTTCAATACCGCCATGACCGTGAAGCTCCTGACCGACCTGGGAGACGAACGCGTTTACTACGGCGACTTGCAGCACATCGACAAATCCACCCGCGAGATCAAGATCATCGGCGACGGCGCCTGCCCGCCGTCGCTGGCCTGCCAACTCGGGCCGGCGCGCTTCGCCGAACACGGCATCCCGACCGAGGGCGCGGCCGGCGGAATTTCCGTGGACCTGCTCTGCAAGCCCGGCGAAGGGGTGCTGGCCCGCTTCGGCCGCACCAACGGCCAGTTCGAGCTGATCTTCTGCCGCTGCACCGTGCGCACGCCGGACGCGGCTGATCTCAAGCGCCGCCGCCTGGAATGCGGCATCCCGTTCTGGCCGCACGCCTTTGTCACCGCGCACGCCGACATGGATGCGCTGGTCGAGTCCTGGAACAACGAATACGCGTGCCTCGGCTATGGTGCGCATCTGTACGGCGAACTGCAGGCCTTTTGCGAGCAAACGGGCGTCAAGGCGGTCGCATTGTGATTCAACGGTACCAGCATGGTTTACCGGGTGGAAGGAAATGAATCATAGGGAACGAATTCTGGCTGCGGTCGAGCGGCGGCCCACCGACATCCTGCCGGTGGGTTTCAAAGCAACGGACGATGTGCTGCGCCGGCTGCAGGTCCATTTCGGTGCAGCCGATGTGCAAGCCCTGGTGCGCGCCTTGCCGGTCAGAGATGCTGGAATATTGTCATGTCCTGTGTCTCTGTCCGCGCGCTCGCGGCGGTAAAGCGCGGCACTATGGCGGCAATCTTATCTGGTCTTATTGCGTTTTACGAGGGAAAATCGATGCAGCAACTGCTCAGTCAACGTCTAATTTTGAAATTGTATGGTTTTTTTGATCGCCATTTTACCCGGTTTTGCTAATAAATTCGCCTTTTATGGAGCCTCCCCCCTCCCCCTCCCCCCCCCCAGTTTTTGCGCTTGACCCGGGCCCCATTACCAACTAACTTATTGCTGTGGTCAGACATGTAGGGCGAATCGTCAACGGACGACCACGCGCACGGCGAAGTAGTGCCAGCGCTACGAGCTGGCACAGTGACTGGACTGGGAGTGGCGAAGAGCCGCCACGTCGTAGCCGTGGCGGTACTGGGGAACTTGAGTCAATCAGTCACCCAGTTGGTTTTTGTGTTCGGTTGGTCTAATCCGAAGTTCCAGCGTCTTTTCGATGCTCCATACATGCGCTAACCATTGATAATCAACCCGATGCGCGCGCAAACAGCCGTTTTTTTCGTTCCGTTTACTGGGGACACTTTCTTGTGTT
>CAIYGI010000125.1 GCA_903925685.1 uncultured bacterium | reverse complement strand
GGCAACCCGCATCAGGACGGGTCTGCCAAAAAAAACTACATTTTACCGTTTTTTAGCTTGCGGACGTCCACGAAACGTGTATTCTTATTTTTGTTGGAGCATTTAAGCCTGTGCTCCAAACCATTTTGCAAAAGGCTCAGTCAACAAATGTCTGTAGTCTTGCAGATCGTATGCCGACTTTCAACCCTCAAGAGTAACTGTCATCAAACCGCCCTCACGGGCGCCGATGTGTTCGCCTACATCGCCCAGATGGCCAACCGCCGCGGCTCGTGGTCCTGGCTGGCCCTATTCATGATCTACCTGCGGTGCCTGATCCACAACACACAGAGTCCACTGGACCGGCTGCGCCAGGTCCCGGAACCCCCGCCGCTTCCGACGACTTCCGCGTTCCGCCTTCCGTGTTCCGCCTTCCACCCTGCCGTCCGGTTCCTGAACTTCCTTCGCCTACGTTGGCGGGATGCCTTCCTCGCCTTCCGCCGGCCCTCGACCGTCACACCTGCCCCGTAGCCGCCCGCCTGCGGCGGGTGGCTCTTCGATTCGAACTCCGATATCTGCCCACACCCTGCCAAATTGCGCCATTCTGACGCGCCGCCGCCATTGCAAGGCGATTTTTTTACTTGCACCCGGCCCCAGTTGCTTGTAAGTTCAAATTGGCGGTAGGAAAACCCGTCCGCCCAGGCGCTTTCCAGGTCGGCGAGCGCCCGATGTCGGGAATACACGGTCGAAAAGGTGCCCGGAAGGGTCCAGATCGTATAACCCGACATGCTGAAGTATAATACAGAGGTTCGCCACCATAAGATGACAGCACAACCAGAAACCTTTACCGTCGGTGAATTGGAAAACGCAGTCGATTCCATCGAAACGACCTGCTTCTTTCTCGACCGTGATGAGCCTCTCAGATGGAAATGGGTCGCGTTTGCAATTCATCACTCGATCTATTCCATGTGCATCACCTGTCTTGGCATGTTTCAGCCTTCCTGTGTGCTTTCCTCACGCAAGGGGAAAGATAAAGATGATGATGGACACCTTTGCCAAATCGGCAACAGACCATTGATGAAATCCAAGCGCGTACCAGTTGCAACGGGGCCAGCATACAGAATTGTGTGGGAACCCACAAACGAACCTATTCCAGAAAACAATGACAGTCCTGAAGACCCGGTCGAGCGTCTACGGCGACAAGAAAACTTACCGCTCATTGGCTTTTGGACGGCACTGGCGAGGGTTCAGGACCCTATCTTATGGATGGGACGTCTTGGCAACAGCAAGGCATTGGTGATGTCAGACGAGGAGATCCGTCAATTGACGTGGCTCCATCAACGGGTTCGGAACGAGTTGATGCATTTTAAGCCGAAGTCATACACCGTGTTTATTGATGGTGTCAGGACTGCCACCCTTACAGCCGTCAGAGCAGTCCAGTTCCTGGCCCTTGAATCACACACCTTTGTCTGGCCAGAGAACGGAAATCATTATGAGAGAATTCAGCGGGCAGTGAAACGAATGCGTGAGCGGCTAAACGGCGAACAACCGGTTCAACCATCCGGGTGTTCCGCCTCCGGCTCCACCACTGCCGGTTAATCGAAACGTTCGCCAAAAACATGTGCCTTATCTACATCATCGGTGGCCTCGGAATAGTGCTCACACTCCTATCTGGGCACTATTCAGATCATACTACTCTATTTTGGGCGTTTCTCGGATGCACAGCAGCAACCGGCTTCTTTTACTCGCTTCAGAGAAGGCTCATGGCAGACCCAGCCGGACAGGGCCGGAATACCATGCTGACAATCGAACTTGGGACCGGATCATTTGGGTTCGCCACACTCGGTCTGTTTATCTGGCTCTGCATTGTAATTTGGATTTGAGATATGAAGATTCTACTTTTGGCCTTGTATTGGTTTTTTGGATTCATCATGGCGATTGGAGCGTGTTGTGCCCTCGGCATGGCAGTAAGCACCGTAATAGCGATTTTGAAGATCGGAGTTCGGCCACAGAATATCCTCCTTGCGGGTGGGTATCTTTTGTTAGGCGTGATTGCTGCTCTACTGCTATGGGGCGGATTCTTTCTGGCAGGATGGATCGGGGACAGAACCGAATATGTGGGCCAGACTGCACTTCTTGTGGGAGCGGTCTTCCCTGGGATGTTCGCATTGGTCATAGTCCCGCAATTCGCGGCAACAGCATTGAAACAGACGTCAGGAATCGATGTGGAATGAATAAGGGCGAACAACCAGCGGATACGCTGCGCGCCCCTGCGCTTGAACGTTCGCTTGAAAACAAAAGGAAATGAATGTGAGCCGAGACAACCCTCAACCCACTGATTTTGTGAAAGGCAATCGGGTACGTGTCGTCGATTCATGCACAGCCCCGGGCCTTCTCAACCAAGTCGGAACCGTCGGTCCACCCAACGCCAAATACCAGTTCCTCGTCGCGGTCCAGTTCTATATCGACCGCGACTTTCGAGAGGTGTTCTTCCACCCAAGTGAACTCGAAGTAGTCGAAAACGAGCCGTCCTAGGACGGAATATGGAGGCAGCATGATTCGTAATGAGCAATGATATTGAACGAATCACAGTAAAACGGATGCTTGGTACTGTTGTAGCTGGAGCAATTGTCGGGATGGCCATAGGGACTGCTGATGGCTGGTCCGCCACCGTTCTGGCCTCGCTGACCTTGGTCATTCTGGCATTTTGGGGTACAGGAGCACGAAAGAGTCAGTCAGCAAAGTGGGTGTTTGACAACTGGGGCGGGCTCGCAACTGTATTGGTAGTTGTGCTCGCCGTTGCGCCAGAACTCATCAAGAAATCGTCACCCAGAGGAAGGGCATGCGGAGTGCTTTTTCTTCTCGGTTTTGCGACAATAGTTGTCATTGGCGTCTTAATCAAAGACTGGAAACTGAACGCAGACCCACGCGGAAGGAAATACTTGGGCGCAACCGCAACCATTCTGCTCGGCACCATGGCATGGATGCTATTTGTTGCGCTGCGAATGACCGCACCAGACTAAAAAGCGAACAATGAATGCACTTTACAAAAAGTGGCGCGCCACTTTTTGAAAGTGATTCATCACGTTCGGTGCAAAGGAAGGACCATATGAAGATGAAGGACCTATTTCCCAATGATTTCGGATACATGTGCGAGAAACTGCCGGAATACGCCGAGCGGTATGACCGGGTTGATTTCCAGAAAGGAGCGATGCAAGCCCACAACGTCGCCGACGTCCTGCGTGCTGTCGTTTCTCACCTCGACAGCGGCACGCATTCGCGCCTGCACTCCGACCTTGAGCGCGCGCTGTATGCGCTGGCGCGACTCGAATCGTTCTTCTCAGATCAGGAGGCATGCTCGTTGAAGATCGAGGACGCGTACATCATCGGAGATTGGACTGAACGAGAGGCGAAGGACATCATGCAAAGGGTGCTTGCATTGAAGGACTGAAGAGAAGCATCACCGAACAACGGTAGGTTGGACCGAGCGTTCGGCAAGACGGAAGGAGAATAACGGCCATGCACATTATCGGTATCATCCTTTGGGTGGTAGGTGTAATATGGGCTATTGTCCAGGGCTTCAATATCCGTCAGAAAGCCAAGAATGAGCAGGCTACAGAACATACGTTTGAACTTCATGCGTTACTTCTTGCGGTTTCAGTAATTATCGTACCAGTTCTGTCCTTGTCGCCGTTCCATTTACTATGGATGCTACCCGCGTCCTTCGTGCTTGGTTTAGCGAGTATGATGATATTCCCGCTTAAATTGCTGTGGTTCCCTGCTTCATTATACGGTTCATTATGGTATGTCGGGACGAGGAATCCAGGTCGTGCCTATTACCTGGCTGGCGATTATGCCAAGGCAATAGAATGCTATAAAGAAACCGTCCAACGAAAACCTAATTCTTCCGAAGCACATTTTAATCTCGGAGTCGCGTACGGGCAGATAGGAGACAAGCAGAAGGCAATAGAATCATTCAAAAAAACCATCCGCCTAAGACCTGATACCGCCGAAGCACATTGTAACCTTGGATTTAACTATAAAGACTTAGGGAATAGCAAAGAGGCAATAGAATCCTTCAAGGAAGCTATCCGTATCAAACCTGATTACGCTAAAGCAGTCTGGAATCTTGGTATGGCTTATGTCGAGTTAGGTGACCTAGAAAATGCCCTAAGAGAATATGAAGTGTTACAGAAGTTGGATAAAACAAATGCGGATGAGTTATACTCTGCAATCAATGCAAAGAATGAGTAAAGGATTAAACAGGTAGAGGCATAGGATCGCCGAACCAAGTGCCGGAGTTTACGGCTCGAAGTTCGCCGAAACTCAACGATGACGCTGGACGGGAAGATGACATGATCAAATGGTTGAAAGGTTTCCTCCGCCGCCTCACAGGTATCTCCACGCCGGTGGGAGGCGTGTCATGGGCGCCACCTGAACCAGAACCATCCGAGCACATGGCGAAGCAGTATCTCGCCAACTGGGACATTCCCGATGTCGCGTTGCGTATGCCCCTCATTATCCAGGTCGGCGGCGCGACACTGCCCTCCAACGAGAAATTGCTGTCACTGTGTAGGAAGATCGAGTTGCACGGCAAGCCACACCCATTCAGCTCGTGGTTCCGTCAGGGACTTCTGGAGCAAGAATGCCTTACGTTCGTCAAGTGGCAAATCGAGACGAAGCAAGGCGTTCGCGCCCTGCTCACGGACAGAGAACGGCAACAAGTAATCGACCTGTTCAGAAGATCGTCCACCAAGCGGGTTTCACGCTAGCCGCTATTCGCGGCAGTGGGCAGTGTGAACCGCGTCGGTCATAATCAAAAAAGGAGAAATAATCATGATTTTTAACATCATCAAGGCCCCTTTTCGCTGGTTCGCAGGGGCGATGTACAAAAGGAATGAAGTACTTCGACTTCAAATCACATTTGAACCGGGCAGAGCCCACATTGTTTCTCAATTTGGCTCTGCCGAACCGGATATCACGCATTTTGTCGTTGCTTATCTGCTATTCCTATCAAGGTACTTCTTCATTTGTGACGAGCGACAAACTACACCCGTTGCAGAGAAACTGGCCAAGTACATGAAAACGAACAGCCTACCTAGCGAACTAGCTGGCGCATTGCTGGCGACCGTTCATGCGACTCTGAACCAGAATGAGAAAGGTGCCGTGGCTGGCTTGTTCAGATTTCCAGACTTACCTCCATTGACCTACTCGGAAGGAGCAAACTCCGGGGTGCGAATGGCGCAGTACTCAGCAATTGTAATTATGGCGTCGAGGACGGAGTTTGGAGGGTGGGAAGACGGCGGGATGAGCTGGCGTGAGGGTCAATAACGGTGAAGGCGCGAGACGGGATGCGTGGTTACGGATGGGATTCCGGTGCTGGAGGAGC
>CAIYGI010000124.1 GCA_903925685.1 uncultured bacterium | reverse complement strand
GCTCCTCCAGCACCGGAATCCCATCCGTAACCACGCATCCCGTCTCGCGCCTTCACCGTTATTGACCCTCACGCCAGCTCATCCCGCCGTCTTCCCACCCTCCAAACTCCGTCCTCGACGCCATAATTACAATTGCTGAGTTTGTCGAGAGAGGGCTTTCCGAACGGGTGCGGATTACATTAGGATACACAGCCGGATTGCTCAACCGACATGAAGACAACCGTCATCCTTCGCGACGACGCGCGCAACCGCTGGCTGCGCTTCGAATCGCCTGTGCGCACAGTATGCGCGGGACGACCCGGCGAGGTTCTGCACGCCCTGCGCACCGTGGAAACGGCCGTCAACCGCGACGGGCTCCATGCCGCCGGCTTCATCAGTTACGAGGCGGGACCGGCCATGGATGCCGCCCTGCGCGTCCGCAACACCGGCGCGTTTCCGCTTGTGTGGTTCGGTCTATTCAAGCCGCCGACCGTCCTGGACCGCCTGCCCGACATGCCCGCGACAGGAGCCATTCCGCGGCGCTGGACTTCATCCGTGGACCGCGCCGCATACCGGCGCGCCGTGCAGCGCATTCAGGAGTACATCCACGCAGGCGATACGTACCAGGTTAATTATTCATACCGCCTCCGGCAACCGTTGCGCATGACTCCGTGGGAGCTGTTCAGGCGCATGCTGAACCGCCACCCTCCACCCCATGCCGCCTTCATCGAAACGCAAGACTGGGCCATCTGCTCGGCCTCGCCCGAGCTTTTTTTCTCGCTGGATGGCATGCGCATCGCTTCACGCCCCATGAAGGGCACCGCGCCCAGGGGCAAACTGCTGGCCGACGACATTGAGCATGCTGAAGAACTGCGCGCCTCAGCGAAGAACCGGGCCGAGAACGTGATGATCGTTGACATGGTCCGCAACGATCTGGGGCGCATTGCCTTGCCGGGCACGGTGCGCGTCGAAAGCCTGTTCGACATCGAGAAGTATCCGACCGTCTGGCAGATGACATCCACCGTCGCGGCCCGCACGCGCGCCTCGTTCGTCGCCATCCTGCGCGCACTTTTCCCGGCTGCGTCCATCACCGGCGCGCCGAAGGCGCGCACCATGGAAATCATCCGCGAGTTGGAAACCACGCCGCGCCGCATCTATTGCGGGTGCATCGGATATCTCGCGCCGAAACGCAAAGCCCGATTCAATGTGGCCATACGGACGGTGCTCGTCAACAAGCGCGACTGCCGGGCGGAATACGGCGTAGGCGGCGCCATTATCTGGGACTCCGCCGCCGCCGCCGAGTTTGAGGAATGCCGTACCAAGTCGCTGGTTCTTTTCAATCATGACCCAGACTTTTCGTTGCTGGAGACGATGCTGTGGACGCCGCAGGACGGTTTTTTACTGCTCGACCTGCACCTGGCGCGCATGGCCTCTTCCGCGCGTTATTTCGATATTCCCTGGCGCGTTTCATCCGTCAGCCGCAAACTCAACGCCGCGGCAAAGGAATTTGCGGCGCAACCCCAGCGCATCCGTCTGCTGCTGAATCAGGCCGGCGCATGCATGCTCGAAACGCACCCGCTCGTTATTCCGTCAAGGCCGAAACCGCTGCGCATCTGCCTGGCCCGCAAGGCGGTCGCGAGCGATTCGATTTTTCTGTATCACAAGACAACGCATCGCGCGCTCTACGAGACAGCCCGGGCCCAAGCGCCGGGATTCGACGAAGTGCTGCTGTGGAACAAGCGGCACGAGGTCACCGAGTTTACCACGGGCAACGTCGCCGCCAGAATCGGCGGCGAACTCGTCACCCCGCCCGTAAAATGCGGCCTGCTGGGAGGGGTGTACCGGCAATACCTGCTGGATCGCAAGCTGCTGCGCGAGGCAGTCATCAGCATCGCCGACCTGGGAAGTTGCAGTGCGCTCTTCCACATCAACTCCCTGCGCGGCATGCGCCGCGCAAACTTCAAACAGACACCGGAATAATAGCCGGCGTCAGTTTGACAAAATCGCGCGTTTGCAGCGGCTTCTTATGCAATGCCGATGCGCTCGATCTTGGCCGCCAGGATGAAATCGTTTTCGGAAAGGCCGTGGATCTTGTGGGTCCAGAGCGTGACCGTGACCCTGCCCCAGGTAAGTTCGATCACGGGGTGGTGATTCTCCGCCTCCGCCAGTTCGCCGACGGCATTTGTGAAGGCCAGCGCCGCCTTGAAATCCTTGAACTTGAAGGTCTGCGTCAGACGCTGATTCTCAGTCAAGAACCACTTGGACGACAATCTTGCCATGTAAGGCTTGAGACTCTCGCCGGTCAGCGGAGGCTCAAGTCCCGAACAAGGCACACATTTCCGCTTGTATAAGACTGGCAGTTCTTCGTTCATGATTGGCCCCTTTGCTTGGTCGGTGGCTTTCGCCTGGCGCACTTTTTTTAATCAGGGGACGAGCACGATCTTGCCCAGTGAACTGTTCTCCATGATGTCGTGATGGGCTGCGACGGCCTTGATTTGCTCCTGGTATCCAGGCTCATTATGGTTCACAACAATATTGAATCAGATGATTTCAAGTTGGTCGCGCGCGGGCAGCTTGGGAAAATCCGCGTGAGGCTCACTCTGGTACCAGAAGGCTGTCGAGGCGATATCGTCCTGCGCCGGAAGGTAACGACCGCCGGCGCGCCAGCCCAAGTCCTGCATGGTCACGGCCAGATCCTGCCTGAAGCGCACCGGATCCATAATGTGCCAGCGGTAGAGGCTGAAGCGGGTGTTGGCCTGATAGGCGCCGTCGGGGCGAACGACATGCGGCATACCGGCGTAGGCAGTACTGAACTCCTGGTACTGCTTAGTCCGAAGTTCCAGCGTCTTTTCGATGCTCCATACATGCGCTAACCATTGATAATCAACCCGATGCGCGCGCAAACAGCCGTTTTTTTCGTTCCGTTTACTGGGGACACTTTCTTGTGTTCAAGGTAATTTGACATTCAGTAG
>CAIYGI010000123.1 GCA_903925685.1 uncultured bacterium | reverse complement strand
CTTTCCCTGATCACCACCATTCTCCACGTCGGCCACGTCCGGCGCGCTCCATGAAAAGGCGGGGGTCATCTCGGGATAGGGATTCATGTCAAAACCACAAGCGGGCTCCCGTCCGCACAACTGCCAGTCCATAAAATCGAGAAATGCCTTCCAGTCGGCCTCCCCGTGGTTATGCCCGCCCTCGCGAAACCACAGTCCCAGGCGCCGCTCGGCTGCGAGAAACCGGTAGACTTCCCTGGCGGCCAGATGAGTCTGCAACGTTCCGGTGGGGTTCGCCCAGACATCGCCAAGCGCCTCAGTGGTCAACAGGGCGCGGGGCGCCACGAGGGCCTTGAGGAAGTGCTGATCGAAAGGCAGATCCTCCTCCCGGTTGACGTATTCCCTAAGTCGGGGGCCGAACCAGAAGGGAAAGGTCTGAATCAAACCCTCAAGCCTTTCAGATTGCGGCCCTTGCCACCGATAGCAGCCGGCCCCGCCGGCGCCGGAGTCGTTGGCGCAGGTCAGGGCAATCCTCTCGTCAGTGGCTCCGGCCAGCAAAGTGGTTTTGCCGCCACGGGAATGGCCGACGATGGCGATCCGGGAGGCGTCGACGAAGTCCATTTTGACCAGTGCATCGACGGCGCGGTGATAACCCCATGCCCACGCCGACAGCGCCCCATAGCATCCGTCCGGATAGGCTCGATACAGTCCCGATGAGCGTTCAGAGCTATACACATCATGAGCGATTTCGACGCGGTTGAACTGGGCCAGAATATGGCCTCGACGCAGAACCTCCCCGGCCACGGCATCGGTCACGTATTTCCAGCATGCGTCACCGGTCAGCACGACCGAGAACGGGCCAGGGCCTGGCGGCACAAGCAGGTTCAGGAGGAACGAGAAGGGCCGGTCCGTGCCTGTCGCTACTCGGTAGGAGATGAAGCGCACCCCGCTCATATGTCGCACTTGGCAAGTATGCAACTCCTCCCACCGCGTCTCCTGTGGCATGGGTGGAAGCCCGCCGTATTCGATCTCAACGATCAGATCTTGTATCTCCCCGCGGCGGCGGCGCCATTGCTCGGTCGTGCAAACTCTTGTGCCGTCCTCGAAAAGAAACGGATCCGGCAATTCGACTCTCGTGTCCGAAGTCATGGGTTTCCTTCCTTTCCAGCCAGGAGGATGAAGGACAAAGATAGTATCACCACCTAAGGCCCAGTCCCCGCAAGATACAGTCCCGTTCCATGGCCTGCCGATCCGGCGTTGTGCCATGGGCATCGCGTGGTTCCATCATGATCTGCTTGTCTTGCCGCGGAATGGCGTTATAGGCGCTGAACACCGTGGCGGGCGGGCAGGAACCATCGGCAAAGGCCACGGAGAGCTGGATTGGACAGCGAATGAATCGCGCGAAGTTCGCCGGGTCGTAATACGCCATCGTGTCCAAGGCCGTGCGATCGCTCTCCCGGTGGGAGCGGCGGTAGTCGCACAAATAGGGTACCGATGCAATGGCCGACGAGACTCTATCGGCGCATAAACCGGCGATTGAAAGCGTTAAGAAACCACCCTGGCTCCCTCCAAAGAGCACCAGATGTTTCCGATCCCAGTCGTCTCGGGCGCGTATGTAGTCCAACGCCCGGCAGAACCCGGCGAAAACGGAATGGAAATGGAACGTCTCGCGCGACGATATTCCAGCCTGAACGTAGTTGGACACATGCTGTTGAGCGTTATACTTTTCGAGCTGTTTTTTCGCTTCAGCAGGAGACCCCGCAACCGGATACTTATGCACATTCATCATCAGCGTGATCGCCCCACACGCGGTTATGCTTAGATCCCCCGGCAAACCGGATCCCGTTCCCCAGCCGGGATAAAAGACTAAGGCCGGAAAAGGCCCCGGCCCACAGGGTATCCCCAGAAAACCATAGACTCGCTCTTGATTCAGGGTGTTGATGCTAAACCGATAATAGGTGGCCTTGGCGTTGGAAAGCTCTTCAATTTTTTCCAGTTCGACATCCTCAGGCAATGACCGGGCCTTGGCTAATGTCTCATGCCAAAACACCTCAAAATCCTTAGGCATAACGGTTTCCGGAACGATTCTTTCCACATCGTACCCCACCGAAATCCATGTGGATACGGGATGACCCTTATCCGATTCACGGGTTAACCGGGCCTGGCAATGCAGGAATGACGCTTCATGCAGCGTTCCGGATATCTTCAGCGTCCGGTCGCACGCCAGATCGAAGCTTTCTTTGGCGATGGAATCAGGGCCGCCTTCCCGGCTCAAACGCAATTCCAGTCGGCCGTCGGTCACCGGTTTCCCGTGTTGCAGGACGCGGGCTGAGAACAGGACCGGCTCGCCTAATCGATACAAGGCCTCCGGCCGGTCCGGTGTCAGTTCGATCGTTGCCGGAGCGAGGTCGGTGGGCGCGCGGTACCACACCATTTTCTCCCCATACGCCTGCGCCCGATCAACCTTTGCCCAGGCCTGGCAAAGGAAAAATGCCGGCTCGTCGACGGCGCCTGCCACTTGAATGGGGCTTTGCACCGAGAGGTCGAACCTCTTTTTCTCGATGTTCTCGGGTCCGCCGTCCCGAGACAGCCAGACATCCACTTCGCCCCGGGTTGCCCGCCGTCCCCCGGCCGTCACCTCGATCGTAAACGTGGCTTTTTCGCGATTCAGATAACGCGCCTGCGGCCGGTCCTCAGTCACGCGCACAGCCAACGGCGTCTCCGCCGGGCATGGGGGCACGGGGCGCCGACAACATCCGTCCAACAAGACCAAAGCCATGATCAAACCTCCTCTGATGCCCATGCCGCCGGCTCGCGGGTGGGGTAAATAGATCTGATTCAGGTTTCCCATGCGGCGGACGCCTCGACCAGGGCCGATGCCGAACCGGTTTTCAGGAACGTGGCGTCGGCGCCCAGGGAAATCAGGGTTGCGCCCATCTGCATCGCCTTGCGAATTTCCGCGCGCCGCGGCGGAACGATCATCACGGTAAGCTTGCTGACCGCGCGGCAGGCGTTGACGAGTTTCGTCGACGCCTCGTAGAGTGGGCCGTCCATTATCGGTCCTGAGAGCGGTTGGCCCAATCGCAGCCGGATATCGTCAGGTCCGAGCATCAATCCGTCGACCCCATCCAGCGCCGCCAACTCGGCGCAGGCATCCAGAGCCTGCGGACTTTCTACTTGGAGAAACAGTAGTTGCCGCATGTTGGCGTCCGTCGCATAATCCCTACCCTGCCGGTCAATGATCCGCCGGCCGCCGTAGGAACGATCGCCTGCAGGCGGAAACCGGGCGGCTTTCACGGCCTCACGCGCCTGGCACACCGTATCCACTTGGGCAATTATCACGCCGCCGACGTCCATGTCCAACACCCACCCGATCCCACTCGGATTCAGCGGCATTCGAACCAACGATGTGACGCCCACCAAGTCGCAGGCCCGCACGATGTCGAACAGATGGTCCGCCCCGATGGTGCCGTGCTGGAGGTCAATCCACACAAAGTCCCAGCCGCCACCGATCATTTCAACGATGCCCGCGTCCCTAAATCGCAGGCTGGTTCCAAAGACCGGTTGACCGGCCGCCCGTTTGGCACGAAAACGTTCATGGATCATATTAACAAGAAATCGCTTTCCGTTCGGCATCGGCCCGCACGGGCCGAAATTATGCCAGAACCGGCATGAAGCAGCGATGCCGTGGTGGAAAGCATTGCAGAAGCGCAGCTAAACGTCAAGATAACCACAACCCAGATATGGTCGTCGATTCGCTCGCACCAATCCCTCCCGCCGCAATAGGCGTTCAGCTTTTCCATCGTTTCGTGGTCGTACCAGACCGTATATGGCGTCGGTCGTACCGACTCGAAGGCAAAGGTCTTCAGCAATCGATCTCATGATGTCATGGAGAGTTCCTCACGGCTGGGGCTCCCGGCGAAGAAAACTGCTTCGCGGCAGCTGATTTGGAATAGAACAGGCTGTCGACGCGGTAATGCCCAGGTGGTTTGTTGACGCGAAAGCCACGAGCCACCCGGCAATGAAAGCCGCCTGTTTCCACCTGATATGGTCATGGAAATGTACGTGATCGCAGTAAAGATCAGCCCCCAGGTTCAGCGTGAAGGTGTGCAAATCGATTGAGGGAACCCCGGCGGCGCTCATGACATTGTCTGCGGTCCGATTGTATTCGGCGCAGTCAGCCGAGAATCGGCGCCAAGCCAGTCCTGCGCGATTGTGTACCGTCACACTTCCTGATCCCGTGCTGTAATTACGCATGTTTTTGCGAACTGCCCGGAAAATGACATGGCACTTTTTGACGCGTGACAAGTAAAGCGGCGTGGTGAATTCTTTGGGGCGAACAAACGGTCCCACAAAGGATCG
>CAIYGI010000122.1 GCA_903925685.1 uncultured bacterium | reverse complement strand
TCGCGACGCCTTCATCGGGTGGGAACGCGGCGTACGCGAGCGCAACCTTCAGCGACTGACCAACAACACCCGCTTCCTGGTGTTGCCCTGGGTTGTGGTCCCGCATCTGGCCAGCCATGTGCTGGGACTGATCGTTCGCCGTCAGGTCTTCGATCTGCCCGAGCCGAAGCTGGTGGCCGCCCGCTTTGGGGCGGCCACCTGAGCAGTTACCTTAATTGTAATCCTAACACTTCCCACCTTCCCCGGTCTCAACTTTTCACTCCCTGTCCCCCGGCGGTAGTTCCCGCCAGCGCCAGCAGGCCACCAGACGCTCTTCGCCGGCGGGTTCCAGCGGCGGGATGGTTTCGAGGCAGCGCGGCTGGGCGTAGGGACAGCGCGGCGCGAAACGGCAGCCGGGCGGATAATGCAGCGCCGACGGCACCTGGCCCTCGATGGTGGTCAGCGTGGCATCGCGGTTCACCAGGCTGACTACCGAACGCAGCAGCCCGCGGGTGTAAGGATGGCAGGGGCTGTCGAAGAGCATCGCGCGCGGGGCTTGCTCGACGATGCGCGCGGCGTACATGACAGCCACGCGGTCGCACATCTCCCACACAACGCCCAGGTCGTGAGTGATGAACAAGACAGCCGTGTCGCGCTCGCGCATCGCGCGCAGCAGGTCCAGAATTTGCGCCTGCACGGTTACGTCCAGCGCCGTGGTGGGCTCGTCGGCGATTATCACGTCGGGATGCAGCATAAGCGCCATCGCGATCATGACCCGCTGCCGCATGCCGCCCGAAAGCTGGTGCGGGTAGTCGTCAAGGCGCAGTTCCGGATCGGGCATGCCGACGCGCAGCAGCCATTCCCGCGCGCGGTTCCGCGCGTCCGCTCCGGATATTTTTGGGTCGTGCAATAAAATGGTCTCGGCCAGCTGGTCGCCCACCTTGTGCAGCGGCGAGAGCGCGTTCATGGGTTCCTGGAAGATCATGCTCAGCCGCCGGCCGCGCAGGGAACGCAGTTGCGCCACGGGCAGCCCGAGCAGGTTCATGCCATCGAAAAGGATCGCCCCCGAGAGGATGCGGGCGGGTGGACGGGGCAGCAGACGCATCAAAGCCAGGGCGGTTACGGATTTTCCGCAACCGGATTCCCCGACCAGTCCCAGCACCTCGCCGCGCCGCAGTTCGAGCGAAAGATCGTCCACCGCCGTGAGCGGGCCGTCCTCGGTGTCGAATACGACGCTCAGGTTTGTTATCTGGACCAGCGGTTGCATGCGCGTTTGAACTGTGGCGTGGTTCGATGTTCCTGACTGTAGAAAATTTGCGTACCCCATCACCTTACACGAAAAGCCGATTCACTGAACAGAGAATACATCCCTCCCTGTTCGGCGGGAGATGAGAGCGAGGAGCAGAGCGAAGCCCCGAAAAATAAAGGATGAGTTCGACATGACACCGGCCTTCGGTTGGGTCCAGGAAGTCGCGCAGGGCCTGCCTTGCGCGCTCCGGATGCCAGTGGCCCTCGGCCAGAATCGCCGGATTCGGCTTGTGACTAGTCTGCGATATCCAGCGCAACGACGGAAATATATCGATCCGTTTTCCGCGAAGGCAGGAATATTTCCACATCGGAATATTTGCGCGCCTTGTCAAAGACCTGCGTGAATTTGATCTCTTTGCCGGGGTGCGCAAGCAGACAGACCTTATGCGCCTGGTTGCGCAAGCCGTGGAGCGTGAACCGCCCGTTCCGCGGCCATTTCCGGAACAAGAGATAGAGTTTCCCTTCTTTCCGGGTAACCCAGCCCCAGTCAAAGGCGGAATCATACGGAGAAGCCTGTGTCCCATAGATGGCTTCGCCGTTCACCTGAAGCCAGTCTCCTATCTTTTTGAGGCGAAATATACTGGCTTGTGGAATGACACCACGGCTGGTAGGTCCAACATTCAAAAGATAATTTCCACCCTTGCTGGCGCAATTGATCAGATGAGACAGCAATGTTTTGGCAGATTTCCAGTTGTGGGCAGTGGATCTAAAGCCCCATGTGTCGTTGATGGTGTCGGGGGTTTCCCAGCCGCCTTTGACTTTGCCCGACGGATACTGGCTATCGCCCTGGCTTTCATAATCGCCAAACCCATGGCCTACGCGGCTGTTGACCAGACAATCCGGCTGCAGCCGATGCGCAAAATTCCGCAGATCCCGGCTCTGTTTCGGAGTCATGACAATAGGAGTGTCAAACCAAATCAATCCGACCGGCCCATACTGCGTCAACAGTTCTCTGACTTGCGGCTTCACTTTCTCCTCAAGATAGCGCGCAAAGGCGGCGGGCGGCACCGTGGGGTTCGCCCAGACGCCATTGAGTGATTCCTCCACTTTCCCGGCTCCGCCGGGGGCGTGCCAATCCTGGGCTTGCGAATAATAGAAGCAGAGCCGGATGCCGGCTTTCCGGCAGGCTGCGGCAAGCTCTTTCATCGGATCACGGCGGAAAGGTGTCGCCGCCACAATATTGTAGGAACTGCATGGCGAATCATACATGGCAAATCCGTCATGGTGCTTGGCGGTGATCACGAGATATTTCATTCCGGCGCGCTTGGCAATGGCGACCCATTCCTCCGCATTGAACTTGACCGGATTGAATTGGCTGGCGAACTGCTCGTATTCCGGAATCGAAATGTTGGACGTCCACATGATCCATTCGCCAAGCGGATCGGAACAGTCCTGTCCTTTCCATCTTCCGGCTGGAATCGCATAAAGACCCCAGTGGATAAACATTCCAAACCTTGCCTCGAGCCACCAGGCAAGCCGATCGGTTTTTGTTGTGTTTTTCTTGTTTCTACATTTCGTTTTCATGGGTTATCTCCTGTTGTCGCAACGGGCAGCATTTTATAGACTGGAAACCACTAAAAACCGATTGGGCCGAAGGCGGTGAGCCTGTCGAACCCGTTGTGGGCTGTCGCCCGTTTTGGAAATCAATCCACGCCGCTTCAGGTTTTCGTCATACATGGCCAGGATATTCTCGGACGGAATATCTTTGATAAACCCTTGACTTCCGGCGAGGATATAGCCGCCGGCGGTGCGCGCGAAATCGAGATAGGACCGCACTTCCGCCCGGACATCGGCCACGGTTCCGAACGGCAACGTTCGCTGGGTGTCAACCCCGCCATGAAGGCACACATCTTTCCCGAAATCCCTGACGAGGCTCGTCAGTTCCATGCCGCTGGCGGCGACCTGAATCGGATCAAGAACATCCACCCCATCTTCAATCAGCCAGGGAATAATGTCCCGTATGGCACCGCAGGAATGCTGCATGACCTTGCAGCCATATTCATGGGACACATCGTAAAAACGCTTCAGGGGTTTGCGTATGAACTCCTGCCACATGGCCGGAGAAATCACCAGCCCGCGCTGCGTTCCAAAGTCGTTCCCAAAATAGGTCAAATCGACCATGCCATCCGCCGCTTGAAGAAAAAGACGCGTGACCTCTACTTCGTAATCCACAACTTTATCGATAATCGCATGAACCACGTCCGGTTTCGTATGCATCCAGACAAAAAAGTCTTCCTGGCCAAGCAATGAGGCCACCTCGTGAAAGAAGTGACACCACGGCGAGCCATAAACGGCATAGGTTCCGTATCGTGGAGAATCCCGGTGCGTCGCATGTCAACATGGAGATAGTTGAGCAACTCCTCCATGTCCGTCACTCCGATTTTCAGCATCAGTCGATCCGACACCTCTTGATGGGCTTCGTAATCGGCCGGCGCCCGATCGGTTGGTTTATGATCGATAGCCAGAAGCACGCGTTCACGGGATGTCATCGTCTCTCCTTGTTCACAATCAACTGCCCGAAATTCCACAGGTCATGGAAACCGCCGCCGGTGTCGTCTTTCTTCGGAGGCGCGGAGGCGGAGAATGCCCGTTCCTGTCCATGCACGCGCTGGCGGCAGAGGTTGAAATACCAGGGAGCTTCCGCAGTCGGCTTGCGTCCCGAGATGCCGACCAGCGGGTTGATCGTCTCCGCCTGGTCGCCCGCCGCAGGCACCCGTAATTCCATGCTCCAGTATCCCTCGCCCACATAGGTCGCCGCCTGAACCCCCGACGCCCACGAGAAGTTCATCTTCGCGTCTTTACGGTCCATGCCCGTGATCGCGCCGCTCGGGCTGATCGCGATCTGATAGTACGAATGCCCCTGCGTCTCGATCATCAAATCGATGTTATCCCCTTCCCAGACGGCAACATTGCCCGGTTCCCGTGACGTGATGTTCAGGCCCTTGATATCCGGTTCTTCACAACGGATGCCGAAATAGAATGCCTCGTCGTCGCACCAGGCAACGCGAAAGGTCGTCGTCGCGCCGTTGGTCGGCGCCTGACCGGTCTTGATGTTGAGCAAGGCATGCTCCGGCAGATCCTTCCAGATCGCCTCGTCCAGTTTGCCATCAAGTTTGACCTGAGGCTTGCCGCGGGATTCCGCCATGAATTTCAGATCCTTGTTCCGTCCCTTGGCCAGCCTGGCCAGCTTCTCCGTCATCGGCTTTTGGCAGTAGTCCGCCACGAGCGCGATGCGTTTGCCGTACACCGTGTCACCGGCGGCCTTCCGTGCGGCTGCCAAAAGCTCCAAGGCCTTGCCGATCGGCGCCGCGTCATTGGACATCTTCAGCCAGTTCTTCTCGGAATACTCGATGAAGGCTTTCATCTCCTTCGCCGCCGGGCCGTAAAACTTCTCGTAGTACTCGTTCAGCAAAGCCTCGATATCCTGGTCCGCGTCCCAATAATAGCGCGTTGTCACGTACACGTTCAGATGATTGAACCCCGACGCGTACATGTCCGAGTTGCAAGAACTCAATTCGATAAATTCACCTTGCGACAGCCCCTTCAACGCATGCAGATCCTCGGCGATCGCATGGGGGAAGTAGGCCGGCAGGAACGACCCGGTTTGCAGGTAATGGCCGTATCCCTGGAGATTCCCCGGCGCCAGTTTGTCAAGGTAGCCCTTGAGGGCTCCGCGTGATCGAGCGCGATCTTCCGCGGCGCCATATGAATACCGATTGAAGCTCACCATCACATTCGGACTGAACTTGGCGATCTTTTCCGGAGGCAGCTCGTACGAGCCATACGCCAAGCAAATTACTTTCCGATCCGGGTGCGTCTTGTACAGTTCCCGGGCCACCCGCTCGACAAAATTCCACACGTAATCCGACATTATGCCGTAGTTGCCACGACTCGGCGTCTCCTTACCTTTACACAGGTCGCACTGGCACATGTTGCCGATCCAAAAACCGTCGTTCGGCATGATGCTGATGTCCTTCAGGTCAGGATAAATATCGAACACCGTGCGCGCGTATTTCACCGTTTCCGCAATCAACTCAGGCGAAGATAAGCAGTTGGCGTAATGCCGGTTGTTAGAATCCGGGGTCCGATGGTTGGCGTAAAACTCCGGATGCGCCTGTTTGACCTCATCCCGACCAACCACATCGCACAACCCATGGTATCCGCAGATGCTCGCAGAGGCATCAACGCCGCTCCGCAATTTGTACAGCATGCCGTCCCTACCGCCGCGTGGAAAAGAGGGCGCATAGTCGCCCAGATTCCGATACGGAAAGTCGGGCTTGACGGTCTTGGTGACGGGGGCCAGGGCAATCGTTTTCAATTCGGGAACGATTTCGCCCAGGTCGCCGGGCATATACCAGCGCACGCCCAGGCCGCGCAGAAACTCGTACACGGCATTCAACGTCCCACGTTCGTCATACTCCCAAAGCCCGACGGTCGGATTGTAGCCCTTGTAGCCCGGTAGATAGCCCCAGTAGCCCGGTGCGCCGGGATTTCCCCAATGCGCGCCCGTGCGCTCATCCCATGCCTTGATCGTATGCTGAATATGGGCCGGGTCCGAACTGCGAATGGCGTATTCGGGCAGCGCAAAATCCTGATCATGCCCCAGGAGCACGAGAACGTCTTTGCCCGAGACCATCCGGAACGCGCCCCCCTTGAGTCCTTCGTCCGAGATGGCGAGTTTGTCCGTGTAGTCGCTCCGGCCCACGTAAATGTGCGCGGGCACCTCCGAGCCGGGCGCGTTCGTAATCGCCAGTTTGGCACCGCTGATCTTTTCGATGTAGACTTGGAGTTCCGCGGAGGCCAGCTTGACCGCCCTGGTGGGCTTTTCGGCAATCACGATGTCGGCGCAGGGTTTCCCGTCCTTGACCAAATACGGTTCGGCGAACGCCGACTGGGTTGCCAGCCAACCACACACGCCGAGAACCAAGAACGACCCTCGTCCCCCATGCGATATCGCGCTTTTTCTCATCTCAGACATCCTCCCGATTCCGTTAACCGACCCTGTTCTTTTGTTCACCGCATATACAACTTTCCGAACTTCAGCGGAACCTGAAAACCGCCCGTGCCCGTCGGGGAAAAGACGGAATCCTCGATCTCCTTTCCATGGACACTATGCCGGCAGACATTGAAATACCACGGGGCGGATGCGCTCGGCTTGTTCCCAACCATGTAGAGCATGGGCTGGATCTTCTTCTGCGTCGGATCCAAAATCGGAATGCGGATCTCCGCGCTCCAGGTGTCCCCGTCAATATGCGTGGCCACTTCCGCCTTTGATTCCCACAGCGGAACGAGCCCTTTCTCCCAATCGGCGTCGAATAACCCACCGGCGGGGTTGATGGCCAGTTGATAATAGGAATGATTCGGGGTTTCCAGCATGAGCTCAACATCCTCGGCCCCAAAAATTGCAAAGTCGTCATGCCGGGTCACGGCGTTGGTCAAGGCCGTCCGGTCTGAGTCTTTGCACTCGATGCCGAAATACAGATTGTCGCCGGCCCAAGCCACCTTGAAGGTTGTCCGGTAGCGCACCGCCTGCCCCGTCTTCAATTCTTTGAGCGCATACGACTCAATCCCTTGCCACAACACGTCATCCAGCCTGCCGTCCAGCTTGATGTCTTTCGCCTCACGGGTACCCGCCAACGCTTCGGGCACAGGGCCGCTGGCGGTCTGTTTGGGAATGTCCGTGGGGATGTCCTTCATCAGGATCATGTTGTCGGCAATCAGCGCGATGCGTTTTGCGTATACCGAATCGGGCGCGACCTTCGCTTGCGCCTTCTCCAGCAACGTGAAAACCTGGCCAATCTTGACCTTGTCGGTATTCTTTTCCCAGGAAGATATATTGGTTTCGCCATAGTCGACGAACGCCTTCATCTCGGCGGCCGCCGGTCCGTAGAAAAGCGTGTAGTACTCGCTCAGCAACCGGTCCACGTCCTGATCGGCATCCCACAAGAACTGCGCCTCCACGTACAGGTTGAGATATGTAACGCCCAAGTCTATGCCCAGGGATTTACTATTCCCACCCGAATAGACATCAACAACCTCTCCAAGGGAAATCCCTTTGAGCGCGCGCAAGTCTGCGGCGATGCTATGAGGAAAGAACGCGGGGGGCATAAACGGGCGGCAGTAGCCGTCCAGATAGTGATCGCAAACGAAAAAGGGCGTGTGTCCTTTCGGGATTTTCTTCAGCCATTCCTGGCGGAGGTTGAGCGTTTCCTCTTTCTTCTTGGGATCGACATAATCGTTGAAACAACGGCTGCGATTTTGCTGCAGCCGGACGACGATATTGGGACTCAACTGAGCGATCTTCGTCGGCGGCAGAAGGTAAGCGCCACAGGCCATAGCGGAGATCTTTTTATCCGGATGCGTCTTGTACACCTCCTGCGCAACGCGGTTGACGTAGTCCCACACATAGTCCGAAACACTGCCCTCCATCCCCCGTTCCGGCGTTCCTTTGTTCTTGCAGAGTTCGCACTGGCATGTTGACGCGTAGTCGTCCGGCATCATGACCGCAACCATGGGCTCGCCGTAAAAATCGAACAGGGCGCGGATATACTTGACGTTCGACGCCAAGAGCCCTGGCGAGGACAAACACGGCAGGGGGTCGTGTGCTCTGGCGCCGGCCGCTTTTTTCGCGTAATACTCCGGGTGCGTCTGTTCCGTTTCCTCCCGGCCAATCACGTAGCACAAGCCACCGACGGTACCGACACCATACACGCTGCCGATGACGTCAGGCGCGCAATTGAATCCCATGCGCAACTGCCAGAGCATCTCTTCCTTGCCGCCAGCGTAGTAATAAGCATCCGAGCACGCCCAATCTTTGAAATACTGAGCTGGGTTGCGAATCGCGAAATCCGGACGCACGGTTTTGTCCATCCGGAGAAGGTCCAGATTCGTTTTTTTCGGCACGATTTCCCCCAGCTCGCCGGGCAGATACCAACGGACGCCCTGGCCCCGCAAAAATGCGCACACGGCATTGAGCGAGCCGCATTCGTCCTGACGCCAACTACGCAGCTTGCGACAGTATTGTCTATGCATATCGGACGAATAGGGCGAGCCCCATTTTTCTCCTTCCAAATTGACTCCCTGCTGACGCGCACGCGCCTCCAGATCCGGATCCCATTCTTTTTTCAAATATTCGGCAATGTTGGTTGAACGACCGAATCCACAATTCCGACCCGGATCCCAAAAAGGCATCGGCGGCGTATAGTCGCTGTCATGACCCAGCAAGACCAGCCAGTTCTCTCCCGACACCATCTTGAACGCGCCGTGATTCAAGCCCTCGTCCGAGATCTTGAGCTTGTCGGTCTCCACGCTCCGGCCCACGTAAATGTGGACCAGCGCGTCCGGTCCCGGCGCATTCGTGATCGCCAGCCTCGCTCCGGATATCTTTTCGATATAGGTCTTGAGTTCGCTAGCGGCCAGTTTCACCGTCTGCGGCGGCTGGTCGGCAATCACGATGTCGGCGCAGGGTTTCCCGTCCTTGACCAAATACGGTTCGGCGAATGCAGGTTTGGCGGCCATCCACCCGCACACGCTTAAAGCCAACAAAGCACCGCGACCACATCGCAATACCATTCGCTTACTCATTTCGAGGTCCTTCTGGTCTTGTTGACCGATTACCGCTTGTTCGCCTCTTGATCCGTTACGTTCCGCATTCGTAACTACGCAGGTAGTCAGAATTCAGGAGTCAGAATTCAGAATGGCTTGCGAATATGCCTCCAGCAACTTATCGACTTCCACCAACACTGTCCTCAACTCGGAAACATCGCCGAATGTCTTCTCTGGGTCTCTCATTCTGACTCCTGAATACTGACTCCTGACTGCCCGCATTAAACCGTTGAATCCTTAAACCGTGATCTCCCTTCCGAGAGCATTCACTCCTGTAGCTCCTTGATCCTTTTTTCACATGCCGTCTTTTGCGCGGCCGTGGCGCCTTTGGCGCCCAAGGCTTCGTTGAACTTGGCGATCGCTTCCGCCTTCTTCCCCTGGCCGGCCAGGGTCTCCCCATACGCGCAACAAAACGTCGTAACCCAACACCTATACGCTGCCAGTTCTTTCAGGTCGATCTTCCCCAACATGTCAAGCGCCTCGTCGTATTTCCCCTGTTTACGTAGAATATCCACCGCACTCAAAAGCGCGAAATACGCATCGTAATAAGAACCGTTGACGGCCGGTACCTTCTGAATCGTTTCGGCGTAGGCCGCCAGTGCCTTTTGATCGTCTTTCAGGAGATCCCGGCATGTATCGCCCAACTGCACCAAGGCGTGCCCCCGTGTGCATGGGTCACGGCTATACTC
>CAIYGI010000121.1 GCA_903925685.1 uncultured bacterium | reverse complement strand
TGCGGCCCCACGCGCGTCAATGGAACTCAGGCATTTATGGGCACTACAAACCGAAACCCACACGATATATCAGGGACTTGCGACTGAAATCGAACCGATTTTGCCCGAAACCGTTGAGTACCCGCGAAACTTGGGTTAGGCTATTGAATAGCCATCGCAAAAGGGCTGTGTATTTCAAAAGCGCTGGAAGATTGTGCGGACCGATTGCCTGCGCCATAGCAGCCAGAGAACCGGGACGATCAGCCAGACCACCGGTGGAGCTGGTGCCTTCTCGGATTTTGCCTCGTCGAATTCCAGGGCATTATTGGCCGCCAGCGATTGGCGCTCTTTGCGGGACAACATTACTTCCTGGGCTTTTGTTTCAACCACAATCAATGCCGCCTCCGGTATGAGCACGCCCGCTTCACGCGTATCTTTGACCAGTTCCGGCAGCGCCGCGTCCAACTTGTCCGGTGCCCAGTTAAGTGCGCGATGACGCGACCACAGCGCTAGGCCCGCCAAATATGACTGCTCGGTGCAGGTTGTGAGCCCTGCCATAGTTTCGAAATTACCGGATGCGGGATTCCATAACTGCCACCCGGATGCGGCCCCCGATGCAAATGCCAGGCTGTCATTATGCGCGGCCACAATTGTCGAAATGTCCCCGTTCCGTATCGCCACGACATCCGCCGGAATAAATTCGGAGAGTTGGGCAGTGTTTTTGGCGGCGTGGTCGAACGCAATGCGCTCCAACCCGTTGCTGTCAAAGACCGCGTAAGCCGGGAGATCCGGCGCCAGCTTCGCGAAAGAGGCCAGGCCATCGGCATGTACCGGCGTCGAACCGGGAGCGGGGATGACCACAAATAGCGGCGCAAAACCCGTGGGCTGAGGAATCCGGGGCGCACGGCTGTCGGCGAGCAGGACTCGTGCAATAACCCGCTCGGGACAGAAACCGCCGCGGAATGGAATGGATGGGAGGCGGTCCAGGGCGCGCATTGCGGCTTCGCGCGACAATGGTTCGCCCGGCAGCTCTTCCTGCTCATAATTGGCCCAGGTGATGCGCACCACGTTGATGGAGGATGGCAAGTCCGTCAGAACGCTACGGGCGCGGGCGACAACGGCCGCCCGGTTGGTTCCGGCACAGGCCGACTGGTCCAGAATCAGATGCGCCGCCACCTCGCGCCGGAACGAAGGCCAGTTGGCGGCAGTTTTGGCCGGTATCGCGAGCGCTGTGGCGCCGTCTGCCATAGCCGCACACACGGCCATGGGTGGAGGAGTTTCGTCTGCGAATTCGTTCAGCGCTATCACGGTGTCCGCGAACTTGAGCGACGGCTGCAAACCCGATGGGAAACGGAAACGCAGTCCGCAACGTCGTTTTTCGCCCGCCGCGAAGGGATAGACGCGCAGCCGGAGATGCTGGTCATCCTCGTAAACCAGGAGTCCGGGGTCGCGCCGGGTCATGTCGCGAATCATTTCATAGACCCAGGTCGCCGTCTTGCGCTCGCGGAACTGGGCTGGTTTGTTGGTGCCGTTGACATCCAGCCAGAAACCGGTCACCAGCACACCCTCGGGGAGCGCGATTCGTTCCGAGCATTCGCCGTTCGCGTCCCCGCGGTTTTCGAGCTCGAACCGGACCTCGACATCCGAGATGTTATTGGTCTGTCGCCGTTCCTCAGCATGGGATGCCACCACTACCTGATGGCTGACGCCGCCGCCGCGGATGCGGCGCTCGCCCCGGCGGCGACCACCGAGAAAACCGCTTTCCCAAAGTCCGGAACGCGATTTATCGTCGCGTACCTTGCCCAGCAGGCTTTGCTGTATCAGTTCGGCTTTTTCATCCGGCAACACCATGCCATGAAAGACCATCGCGTTGTAGATGTCGGAGAGGTAGGGCAGATAAATGCCGTGTTTCATATCGTCCATGCGATCGAGCGCCCGGCGAAGCGGCGCGCTGCGGAGCGGGATACGGGTGGCGGCATAGTCCGGACTGAACACGGCATTCGTCGCATGGTTCAGTGTGCGGCGGTCCGCCTCGTTGCGCAGCATGAACGCGGCGGGCAGAAGAAGGACGCACGCGGCGAATGCCGCCGCCATGCGGGCGTTCCCGTATTGCGCGGCCAGCGCGCGGCCCTGTTCCCACAGGCGGCGGGTGTGAATCACAAAGAGGAAAAGCGGCGCGAGAATCAGGAAACCCGCGCCGGCCGCGATCATGGCGAGCAGGGAAAGCGGCAGGAAGGGCAGGAAGACGAGGAAGAAATAGACCGTGAAGGGATAAAATGCGGCGCGGGCGGCCCAACCCGGCAGCGCCCAACGGGTTCCCATCCGGAATGGAATCAGCAGCGCCGCGCCATTGAGGATGGCCATGAGGTAAACGGCCACATCTTGGAAGTCGTAGGGGAAGGGGATGGTGGCGTTGAGCGCCAGTCCCGCCAAGGGCGCCACCACTCCGGCGGCGAGGGGAATGGCCCATTCGGACCAGCTCTTGCTATGAATCAGATCGTGAAGCCGGATCAGGAGTCTGAGAAAGGCTACCAAAATGAAAGCGGTGCCCGCCACGATGGCCGCGATCAGGAGTGTTTGAATACCGTCGTTCCAAGAGATGGCGCGGCCGATTCGGACCAGAAGCGAACCGAATATGAATGACCCGGCGGGGATCACAACCAGAGTCGCCAGCGAAAGTCCCACATCCACGGGGGTGGAGAGCCGCAGCCTGATCCGCGCCAGGCGCACAAGCATCAGAAACACCACCGGCATCGTGAGCGAGAATTGATAAAATATCAGTTCCGTTTCGGGGAACATCCAGATTGCGACCGTCGTTGGCAGCAAATGATCCATGTTGTAGAGAAGCAGCCAGAGATAGCCGGTGTGCGCGGCAATTGCCGCCAAGGCCAGTCCGATGCCGATCGGTTTTCGCCGCCATGTCTGGGTCACCCAAGCCAGGCAACCGAATGCCAGCAGCAGCGCTTCAAAGAGTCCGATGTGCAGCGCCTGCGCATGTTGAAGCGGGTTCATGTCGCCCCGCACCAGTACCCAGGCATGCCAGTTAAGAAATCCGAGAATGACCTGTGGCAGAACCCAGGCCCAGCCCAGCCATGCGAATCTCAATGCGCCTGCGTGTTCATTGCTTGCTTCATTCATGTTGTATTTCCTTTCCCAATTTTGGCGTTTTCAATGTCATCTGACTAAAAGCGTAACTGCACGGAAGATGTCTGCCCGTTTTGGAGGGTAACCGTTTGACTCTGCTCTGGAACCAACTCATCTTTCGACTGCGGCTTAATCTGTGAATCGATCACGTTCCCGGCGATAAGCGAAGACGAAGCAAGCACAAAATCGATGCCGGTGATTGTGTTTCCCTGACAGGCGGGCAGAGCGGCGGGTTTTATCGCGGCTAAGCGAGCCTTCCCTTCCGGCCCTTCTTGCTCCAGAAGGATCCGCATCAGGCGTAGTGCCGCCGTACGTACTTCCTCCGGAACGATGGGAATCTTCACTTCGGCCGGCACATGTCCTTCCAATTCGGTATGAATATTGTATTTGTTGTGTGCGTAGCCAGTCCCCCCCATCACGAGGGGTGCGGCTTCCCAGGCGTCGGCAGGAATGAGCCCTTGCAGTTCGTAAGAGCCGTCCCGGTCTGACACAGCCGACACTACATGAGAATTGACTGTATAATCGCCCTCAATATCATGGTTGCATTGAACGGCGGTTACTTTAACCGACGCGAGCGGACGGCCGGAGGTATCGGTAATCTTTCCTTTTACGATCACGGGGTTTGGATAATAAACAAGGTCCACTGTTTCACAACTTCGATAATGTTCAACAAGCCGCTGAACCTCTGTTTTTTCCGCCAGCCAGCCCCGGCGTATTTCGGCTGTAACCACGTATTCCCCCTGTGGCACGTCTGGAAAACCAAAGTTTCCCTGTGAATCGGTTCTGGTCTTGAGAAGGAGTTTACGTACGGCAGGTGTGCCCGGTTTTGTGCTCAGCGTAACGGTCACGTTCGGCATCGGTACGCCCGGCCGAATCAATTGCATCAACGCCTCTTCAAGAACCTTATGCGAGCCCTTTTCGACATTGGCCCGTGCCATGACGCGCTCAAAATCGCTGAATTGTTTCTCCGAATAGTCCTGCGTGCCGTCTCGTAATGTCCCGCGGATGACCGGACCATTGGAAGGCATGGATTTAGAGAGCGTATGAGCCGGAGCCTCTATCTGTTTGTTCATCGCAAGGAGTTTGTCGATCAACAGTATCCCCTTATGATCGATGGCGTCAGGATACTCCTTGCGAAGCGCCTCGTAGAGTTTTTCGGCTTCGCCAGCATTCCCAGTCGTTTGTCGGTAATACAGGGCCAGATAGAATCGGGCATAGGCGCCGACTTGAACGCCATCGCCATACCAGCAGTCGCCGAACTCATCGATCGCCCGCCTCAAGTACGTCTCCCGCTCCCGTCCTTCCGCCATCTGGCCGAGATAGAGGACGGCGCAGCCGGTACGGTTTGCTTTCGGGAATTTGGCGATGAGCGTTTTTAGGCTTTCTCTTGCCTCGCTGCTGTTCCATTGTTTGCTTGCCGCCTGATAGAGCCGCTCGATTTCGTGTCGTTCCTCCGGGCTGTACGTCTTATGGTCCATTCCCATTCGTGTTATAAAGCGGGTGCGAAAATATTCTTGCCGACTTCTGGCCTGAGATTCCTCTGTTTTCCCGATCTGAGTTTCAGCCTGTTGGATTTTGTTTGAAATGACCGCGCCTTGCACTGGCTTGCGAGAATCGTCCGTCACGCTGACGTTTGGCGCGCTGCATCCCAAAGCCAGAATCACCACTAGGGGTACGCATATCGAAAGAATCGCATGAGTTGTAAAATCCTTAAAGCATCGTTTCACGCCAAGAAATGCCTTTTTCATATTCTTTTCTTTCTGTCGAACCGTGTATTCCATGTCATCAACCAAAAGACAAGTGTCAGACCCGCCAGAAAGGTGACGATGCCAACCGCCATGTGGGTTGCCGTCCAGACCGACTGGGGCAGGAAGATTTGCGCAATGCGGTCGGCTTGCCAACAGGCGGTAAGGCGCAGGGCATTGATGAGAATAGTCAATACCCATGCAACCGGCAGCACAAGGAACTGCGCGCGAATCCGGAAACCGCGCCACGTCGCTAGCAGACTGAGAAACCCCGCCATCAAGCAAAAATAGTCCACCGCCGCACAGGCGGGCGTCACAGTCAGATCCAGGCCGGACCCGATCAGGCGGTAGTCGTCGCCACTTTTCACGCAGGGCGCACCGGATAGAAGACCGGCAACATACGCCGCCGGGGCGCAGAAGGCTTGCCGTTTGACGATAGCGGGCATGGTTAACGAACCGCCAATGATCATCAATATTGCCGCCACAAGAATACCTGCAGCCCATCGTAATTTACCGTTCATTGCGAAACTCTGTTTCATGTCATCCAACCCCAGACTAAGGCAGTTGGAACAACCTGCATAGTCGCATTGTCCCATCCATGCGGAGAAATGGCTTCCGCAACGGCGGAGGCTCCGGCAATGGCAAGAAGTTTGATAAGGCCACAATGGCCGGGAACGATCATGGGCGACAGGTAGACGGCTAATGCAATGGCGACGAATGACATGGCGAAGACAGCGGTCGAGCCCTCCAGGCTCCTTGTAGCGGGGACGGAAGATAGTGACCAGACGCGATAATGATGCTTTCCGAAGCGTGTTCCTGCCGGTTCTCCGATTGCATCGCCAAGTCCTGTTACAAGATAGCCGACGACTGCAAGCGGGCCGAACAGCATGTTGCTGGTAAGCCCGCCGACGAGCGTCGTGAAGTATGGAACGAGAATGAAGAACGTTCTGTGTGGTTCATCTTTCTCTCTGGCCATCGCCTCATACAGCATATTCCCGGGACCACGCCAGACAGCGAAAAAGACAGCCAGCGTACACATGCCGCCGAAAAGGCAAACGGCCAGCGTTCCCAAGCGCCATTGGAGCACAGCCACGGTACTGAAGATCAGGAAGTGAAACACCTTGCGCGTGTATCCGGTTCTGACTCCGCGCTGCTTGAGTTTTCCGGCAAACCACAGCGACGTAAACGACCAGGCAAGGCTCAAGGGGACGCCGATGGCGAGCGCCTCCCAGGAGGGGAAATTGGCGATAAAGAACTCCAGCATGTGGTCGATGACCCCATTCATTTTGGGTATAGGAGATTGCCGGTTTTTTCGAAATGAGTTGCGTCGTGGGGTTCTTTTGCGGCTTCTCCAAGGAGTTTCATGATCGTCTTTCGATTCGGATCGGCGATTCCAGTTTGTTCCTCCTTTATCCCTCGATCCGCCTGTAGCCAAGTCTCATAGTCCCGGCAATCACCCTTCTCGAACGTGAACAGCCACCCCCGAATACCCGACGCCAGAAGGCCCACGGCAAAGGGTCTCAGCGAATATCGACAGAGCGCAAAGAGACCGGAAGAGAATTTTCCTTCATTGATCGCGGGGGTAAACACATCGAGTAGAATATCCCTTGCCGAAGTCATGATGTATAAAGCGGCGCCCGTTCTCAGCGTAAGTCGTCCGATCTCCCTGATCGCGCAGCATTGGCAGGCCGCCGGAATGTTCAGCGCTTCCGAATCGCGCAGGTTTTCGAGATAAAGGCAGTCATGATTGGCCCGGCCTGCCGGACACGGCGGATTCATCGGTTTAAGACAGAAGCCGAGCCCGACAATCGATCGCGCGCCTCCGAAGCCGTGTCCGAGCCCCTCGGGGGATAGAGCGGTCATGCAACCCGAATAGTCGAGCGACCCGGAACCGAGCATCGCTTTTGCGGTTCTCAGGGGATGCGGCATGGCTACCCGCCAAAAGAACTGCCAGCCATATTCCCTGCATAGACTATGCAAACAAAACGCCCACATGTGTTAGATACAAACTCCTTCTTCTCGGGTTAGTGGGAGGGTGCGGCGTAGTCGAGCGTGCGCATACCTCGAAGCCCGAGGTATGCACGTCAGTTGCCGCGCTGGTGGGCATCGAAGGGGGCGGGAGCGATTTAGAATATGGCTGGATTGTCATGTCAGCACTTTTGGTGGACGAGGTGCGCGGTTGGAACGCGGGAGGAATTGCGAGAACAGCAGCATGATGAAGCCGGTTGCGGATTGATCATTTGCGAGAAGGAACAATCCGCCGGCCAGAAGAACCAACCAGAGGGATAATTGGATCGAACAGCGTGGGGGAATCGGCATCGCGGGCGCGTTTCGCAGGCTGCGGATCGAGGCGATTAGAACGGCCAGGCCCAGTCCAAAATAGAGGAGGATGAAGCCGTAAACAAAGAGCGGCATATATCCGCCGGTTCGAATCGGCATGTCCGCGGCGGGCATGGTTGTGAAAAGAAAGAGCAGGTTGGCCTCGCCGAGATACGGGGCGTGGGCGGCGTTGGAGAGAATGCGGGCGCCCAACCATGTGCCGCCGGGCAATGGCCAGGCGGCGGCGAGCACCTGCGCGGAAAGCGTCCAGGCATCGTCGAAGCGCCCGTTGGCGCGCGCGGCGGCGACGCCATAGGCGTTGGCCGCCGGTCCGAATCCGGCGATCACCGGTCCGGCATCCACATCATAAAACCAATCTTTCCCTGGGATATCGCGCGCGTATTCCCGGAACCCGGCGGCGCCCAGCCGCTGTTGCCAATTCATGGGAGTTCTCCTTTCCTGTCAGTCCGACCAACTCCGCCATCATGGCGCATTCGATCCCAAAGGGCAGATAGCCGGCGTAGCCGAGCAGGGGCATTTCGAAGATGTGGAAGCGGTCAACGAACGGCACGGTGTAGATCCATTTTTCCAGGCTGAGGACATTCCACATCTCCCAGAAAAAACCGCAGATCAGCGCGGTCAACGCCGCCATCACGAGGCGCCGCCAATCTCCCTGAGCAGGGTCGCTCAGAAGCGTCGGCTTGCCCGACAAGGTTCGGATCGAGGCGATGACGATCAGCGGCGCGACCCAGAGCAAGGGAAAAAGGAACTCATGCCAGATGCCAATTCCCGCCAGGCCCAAGGCGGCCACCGTCAGTGCCATGCAAGCCATGCGGCGTGGGTTATGGGCAGTCAGGGGTTTCCAGTCGGATAGTCCCATCCATAATCCAGGGTAACCGGCCAACCAGGCACGGGTGGCGACAAAGGCTGGCAGCACTGTCGCAAATGGAAGCGTCGCCCGCAGAAAATACTCTTCGGCAGTCAGAGCACCGATACCGAGATAATGCCAGTTTTGGACAAAGCGGTTGAGATACTCGAAGAACCACCAGAACAGGGCGCTGAGTGGAAAGAGGGCGAGAAACGCGCCGCTCTGGTGGGTGAGCGGCGAACGGCCGGTTCGCCGGAAGGCCAGGGCGTTCATAACGACGATATAGGCCAGCCAGAGCGGCGTGAATGTGAAGGGCTGGAACGGCTTGAACCATGCGAAACGTGTCCACGCCAGCGTCCAGACCGACAGACCGAAAAGAATCGCCAGCCAGCCCCAGTATGGAAAATGAGCAGCCGCTGTGTTGGAATCACGCCGCCCCAGGTGCATGGACCTTTTACATAACTTCCACAAGAACGGTCGGGACGGAGCCCGACCCTCCAGAAAACGGGGGGGAAGGCCGGTATTCGATAATGGAGGGACGACCTCCGTGTCGTCCGCGGTAGCTATTCTATATGCACGACTCCACCCCTTCATCAGTTTGGGCACGAATGGCATAATCACAATGACGATAAAGAGCGCCAGACCCAGGAATACCGGCCAGGAAAACGGCGCGTGCGGGACAAAGTTTGTACGGGGCGGCATTTCAAGGTAAGGCGCAAGTTGTGCGCCCGCAAGCCCGACGCCGAGCAGCGGCATGCCGATCAGCAACGCTGCGCCGCCAGCCCATCCCGCAAAAATTTGTGCGTTCTTGCTCATCAGGCAAAAGCCCTTTTCCCGATGATTGGAATCGCCGCGACCTTCCGGCGATCCGTTGCCACTGCCTGCCGCGCTTTTCGCAGCACATCCGAGAGCGCGCACAGATACTCGTCAAACCGCTTCAGCCCCTTATCCGTGAGTGCCACGGTGGTCCGTGGTTTTACACCGACAAAAAATTTACGGATACGGATCACGCCTGCCTCATCCAGAGCCTTGAGGTGCCGGCTAAGATTCCCGTCGGTCAGTCCGCTCAGGCTTTTGAGTTCCGTGAAGGTGAGGGCTTCGCCGGCCGCGCACAACGCGGATAAAATGGCCATCCGGTTGGGCTCATGGAATATGCGCTCCAGCGCGCTGGTGTCAGTTTCAGAAGGCTGTTTCATGGTCGGATTACTCCCCGTTGTTCACGCCTGTCGTTGTCGTTTTCGCGGATTGCCCACCCCGCAAAATCCAGCCGCCGGCGCTCTCGCCGGCAAAAAACACGAGGCCCATCGGCCAGGGATTCAGGAAACTCAGGCCCGGGACGAGCAGGCAGACGATGCCCGCCGCCTGATAGAACAGTCCCACCGCGATAATGCCTTTAGGCAGAGAGTGGCGGTAGCCCATGTGCGCCAGTCCGTAGAGGCACATCCAAACGCCGAACAGCAGATCGTATTGACCGTGCCAGACCAGCGCCAGACTGAGAAAGGCGCCAATGACGAGGGCTGGCACCACCTCGATCGCGGGACGGAGTTCGGCCAGGATCTGCTCCGCGCCGCGCCGCCGGAAAAGCCAGAGTGCCAGTCCGCCATAGTTCAGAAGCAGGGCGGCGCCGAGCACCGCGGCCCAGCCTGCAAGTTGGTGCGGGGGCGTGTGAAGGGCATCAACGCGGGAGAGCACGCATGTGGCGGCGAGGGCGGCCCAGCCTCCGAGCATGCGCGCCGTGCCGGAGTATCCGCGGAAACGGCGGCGTTCGAGGATCAGATCCCGCATCCGGTCAACCTGCCCGAGCGCGTCATGAATATGGCTTGCGATCATGAGTATTCCTCCTTGCGACAACCCAATTATGGCACATGGCAAATAACTCTGCAATGCAAAGTACTTACAATTGTAATGTTTTTTTGGGGGTGTGTCCGTCGAGCCGTGCGTCGGACTGGCTGGTATCATGTGTCGGAAATCGCGTAAAAGGCGAACTGAATTCTGGAGTCCGGTGCGCCAGCGAGAGTGGGATGAACGGACGGGACAGATCCCGTCCCTCCAGGCGGTCAGACACGTTCGTAACGATTCGATGCGCCCATGTTTCCACCCGCTATGAATCCGATATGAATTCTGTGGCGCCTAATCTGAATTCTGTCCACCTGCCATGTTATTCGTGCTATAAAGGCGGGGGAGAAAAGTCATGATTCGCCTGTCGCGTGTTGAACAGATTGCGGGATTCTCGGTGCTGGCGCTGATCGTGCTGGGATGCCTTGTTGTCATACGGCCTTTCATATCGGCCGTCTTGTGGTCGGGCATTATCTGCTACGCGACCTGGCCGCTGCATGAACGCGTGCTTCAGGCCACGCGCGGCCGGCGCACGGCCGCCGCCGGGGTTACGACGGCGCTGATCGTGATCTGCATGCTGCTGCCGGTCGTTATCGCGGGGCTGAGTTTTGCTGATGACTTCCGCCAGGGCGTGCACTTCATGGCGGAACTGCACAAGAATGGCCCGCCGCCGCCGCCGGAGTGGGTGGCGCAGTTGCCGCTGGTGGGCGCCTCGGCGCATGAGGCCTGGGACGAGTGGGCACGCCAAGCGCATGGATCGGTTCAGACGCTGACCCCGCTTTTCAACAATATGCGCGCCTGGGCTTTCCGGCGCAGTCTTGATATCGGCGAAGGGGTTTTCCAGCTCACCATGAGCGTGATCATCGCCTTTTTCCTCTATCGCGACGGGGTTCAATTGGTGACCCGCCTGCGTGAAACCGTGCGCAGGATTGGAGGCGATCGCGCCCAACATCTCGTGGGCGTCGTGGGCAGTACAATACAGGCCGTGGTTTACGGCATGCTCGGCACGGCGCTGGCGCAGGCCGTGGTGGCGGCGATCGGGTTTGCCATGGCGGGCGTGCCGATGCCGTTTTTGTTGGGGCTGCTGACATTCTTTCTTTCGTTCATTCCTTTCGGCCCGCCTCTGGTGTGGATCGGTGCCACCGTCTGGCTGTTGACGCAGGATCACATCGGCTGGGCTATTTTCATGGGCATCTACGGGTTGATCGGCATCAGCGGCGTGGATAATCTGATTCGACCGCTGCTGATCAGCCGTGGCACGAACATGCCGTTCGTGCTGACGTTACTTGGCGTTCTCGGCGGCATCTGGACCTTTGGGTTTATCGGTGTATTCCTTGGTCCTACGCTGCTGGCCGTCGGCTACGCGTTGATCGTGGACTTTATCGGCGGCGCGCGTCCGATCGTGCCGGACCTTGACGTTCCGACTCAGACATGAATACCGCGCTCAACGATACATTGCGGCGGCTTTATGCGTTGCGCCGGTTCGGTTTACGGCCGGGGCTGGAAACCATGCAGGCGCTGCTGGAGCGGCTGGGACACCCCGAGCGCGCCTGCGCGGCGATTCACATCGCCGGCACGAACGGCAAGGGCTCGGTGGCGGCGATGCTCGACGCGGTCCTGCGTGCGGCTGGAATGCGCGTGGGACTCTATACCTCGCCGCATCTGGTGCGTTTTAACGAACGCATCCAAGTCAATGGCGTGGCGATTGCGGATGACGCGCTGGCCGCGCTTTTCGCCGGATTGGAGCCGCACCTGACGGCTGTGGCTAAGGAAATGGGGCGCGAGGCGACTTTTTTCGAGGTTACGACGGCTCTGGCATTTCAGCACTTCGCCAACGCCAGGGTGCCGTTGGTGGTATTGGAAACCGGACTGGGCGGACGGCTGGACGCCACCAATCTGGTCACACCGCTGACCGCGGTAATCACGCGGATCGGGCTCGATCACATGCAATATCTGGGGACGACCCTGGAGGCGATCGCCGGCGAGAAGGCCGGGATTATCAAGGCCGGCCGGCCGGTGGTGCTGGGCGCCATGCCCGAGGCCGCGCGGGATGTCGTGGCCGCGGCGGCGCAGCGCGCCGGCGCGCGGCTGGTCGAGTCCTGCGCCGTCGCCACGGTGCGGCGGGTGGCCGAAACTTGGGAAGGACAGAAGGTCGCGCTGTCAACCCTTGAGCAGGACTACGGCACGGTCAGCGTGCCGCTGCTGGGACGACATCAGTTGGAAAATCTGGCGACGGTTCTGGCCACGCTCGAAACGCTGGTCGCGGCGGGACTGCCGCCGGTGGCGACGGGGGCTCTGCGCAAGGGTCTGGCAGCGGTGCGCTGGTCGGGCCGCATGCAGGTGCTGGAAACCGAGCCGCCGACAATTCTGGATGGCGCGCATAATCCCGACGCCGCGCATGCGCTGGGCGTGGCGCTGCACGACTTGCTGAAAGAGCGTCCGGTGGGACTGGTGCTGGGAATGTGCGCGGACAAGGATGCCAGGGGATTCCTGCGGTCGCTCAATCTGCCGGTGCGGAGGGTTTGGGCGGCGCCGCTTTCGCACTCGCGCGGTCTCCCGCCCGGGGATCTGGCGGCGCTGGTGCGGGAACGCGGCTGGCCGGTTGAGGCGGCGCATGGACTGTCCGGCGCGCTGGCGGCGGCGCGCGCTTGGGCGCTGGCGCAGGGTGGGGCGGTGGTGATTTGCGGCTCGTTGTTTCTGGCCGGCGATGTGCTGGCATTGCGGGAGGGTTGCGGCGATGTCGAACAAACCAATTGAAGTCATGGCGCGCGGCGCGCTGGTGCGGCGCGGGCGGCTGCTGGTCTGTCAGGGGCGCGGGGCGGACAACGTCTATCTTCCCGGCGGGCATGTCGAGTTCGGCGAAGCAGCCGTGACGGCGCTGGCGCGGGAGTGGCGTGAGGAACTCGGTGTGCCTGCCAGGGTGGGTCGTTTTTTGGGGGCGGTGGAGCACACCTACCGGCAAAAGGGCCAGGTTCATTGCGAGGTTAACTTCGTGTTCTCCGTGACCTGCCCGGCCTTGTCGCCGTCCTGCGATCCGGCCTCCGTGGAAGATTGGATCGGTTTTCGCTGGATTGCGCTCGACGGTCTGGCCGCCGCGCACTTGGAACCGCGGCCATTGTGTCGGCAATTGCCACGCTGGTATGCTACTGGCCGAGGCGTGGCGTCATGCTGGGCGAGCACGCTGCTTTAAGAGGGAGGTCGGAGGTCGTAAGTTCAGAGGTCGGTGACATAAAAATGTTCGGAGAAGAATCGCATTTTGAATATTTTTGCGCTGAACGCTGAACACTGAACACTGAAAACGAAAGGTGATGAAATGCGCAAACAGACGGCTTCCAAAACAGTCCTGGTCACCGGCGGCGCCGGATTCCTTGGCTCGCATTTGTGCGAACGGTTGCTGCGTGACGGTCACACGGTGATCGCGCTGGACAACCTGTTTTCGAGCACCAAGGACAATATCGCGCCGCTGCTGAAAAATCAGCGCTTCGAATTCGTGCGCCACGACGTGGTTGAACCTTTCATGGCCGAGGTGGACCAGATTTACAACCTGGCCTGTCCGGCCTCGCCGGTGCATTACCAGTATAATCCTGTCAAGACGACCAAAACTTCGGTCATGGGCGCGATTAACATGCTGGGGCTGGCCAAGCGGGTCAAGGCGCGCATTCTCCAGGCCTCCACCTCGGAGGTCTACGGCGATCCCAATGTGCACCCGCAGGTCGAAAGCTACTGGGGCAATGTCAACTGCATCGGTCCGCGCAGTTGCTACGACGAAGGCAAGCGCGTGGCCGAGACGCTGATGATGGATTACCACCGGCAGAACAAGGTGGATATTCGCATTGTGCGCATCTTCAACACCTACGGTCCGCGTATGCAGCTCGACGACGGACGTGTGGTGAGCAACTTTATCGTGCAGGCCCTGCGCGGCGAGGATCTGACCATCTACGGCGATGGACTGCAGACCCGATCGTTTTGCTTTGTGGACGATTTGATCGAGGGCATGGTGCGCATGATGAACCAGGATGGCTTCATCGGGCCGGTCAATCTGGGCAATCCCGACGAATTTACGATGCAGCAACTGGCGAGCGAAGTGATCAGGTTGACGGGCTCCAAGTCGCGCCTGGTGCAGCGCCCGCTGCCCGCCGACGATCCCAAACAGCGCAAACCCGACATCGCCCTCGCCCACGACCGCCTCGCCTGGACCCCAAAGGTGGCCCTCGCGGAAGGCCTGCGCCGAACGATCGAGGAGTTCCGCGCACGCGTGACGGGGTGAACGAATGTCTTGAACCCCGCTGGGCCAATAACTTGACGCATGCATGACTTATCGCGTTTCAATCATGCGCTGCCATTGTTGACTGATCAGGTGTTGATAGCATCCAGTTGACTCTGCCTTTTCCCGCGTCATAAGGTGTCCATGATGAAAGAAGCGGCGAAGATGCGGCTTTTTGACACGCATTGTCACTTGCAGGATTACCGGCTTCTGGACCGTATCGGCGAGGTGATGGAGCGGGCCGAGGGTGCGGGCGTGATGCGGCTGCTCTGCTGCGGGACGGCCGAGCAGGATTGGGCGCAAGTGCTGGAAGTGGCGCGCCGTTTTCCACAGGTGACACCCGCGCTCGGGCTTCATCCGCTCTACGCAGAGCGACGTTCCCCGCAATGGTTCGAGACGCTCTCGGGCATGCTCAAGGATTCCGGGGCGGTGGTCGGCGAGATCGGACTCGACCACGCGGCTGAACCGCGTAACGACCAGGATCAGGAAGAGGTTTTTCTGCGTCAGCTCGAACTTGCCCGGGAACTCAATCGGCCGGTCTCGATGCATTGCCGGCAGGCCTGGGGACGGATGCCGGAGCTGCTGTTGGCGGGCGGAATTCCCAGGGCCGGGGCTGTGATTCATTCATATTCCGGCGGGCCGGATCTGGTCGAGGCGCTGACCGCAGCCGGGGTGCATCTATCTTTTTCGGGCTCGATCACGCGGACGAATAACCGGCGTGGCGCGGCCGCCGCGCCGCTGGTCCCATGGGATCGACTGCTGGTGGAGACCGATGCGCCGGATATCATGCCCATGATCGGCGAAAAGTGGCCGGAAAAAGGCGCCGTCAATGAACCGGCGAATCTGGAACTGGTGGTTGGAAAAATCGCGGTCTTGCGTGGAGCGACGCCTGAAGAAACCGCTGATCGTACCTGGCGGAATGCCTGCCGGCTGGTTGGGAAGGCAAGCCCATGATCCTCGCCTAAGCACGTTGCGGCTTTGTTGTTGGCTGGTCTTTCGCCTTACGCCCACGCGGCGATGGAGGCCCATCGCCCTCCAAGGTAAGTTGTAGAGATTGACTGGAACATTTTCTGGAGGGATGCA
The DNA here is from genome assembly GCA_903925685.1 of uncultured bacterium. Lineage (GTDB taxonomy): Bacteria > Verrucomicrobiota > Kiritimatiellia > CAIKKV01 > CAIYGI01 > CAIYGI01. Next base: position 12,321 of record CAIYGI010000121.1, on the reverse strand, counting down.
GGCATCTGCCGCCGCGTGGGCGAACGGCGAGATGCACGTGGATGGAATGCAGTAATGACGGTAGTCGAGGTTTTTTGGATAAGACCGATTTTATTGCCGAAGGAATGCCGGTTGTTTAATATAACTCTTCATGCAGAAAGTTTCCGACAGTATAGGTATTGAGCGTTTCACCAGGGCCCGGCTGCTGCTTGGTGACGAGGCTTTTGCGCGGCTGGCGGCCGCCCGTGTGGTGGTTGTGGGGCTTGGGGCGGTGGGTTCTTATGCCGTCGAAGGACTGGCCCGCGCCGGGGTGGGGGCGTTGCGATTGGTGGACTTCGACGTGATCCACCCCAGCAACATCAACCGCCAGCTTTATGCGCTCGATTCCACCGTCAGGCATCCGAAGGTGGATGTGGCCGCGGCGCGGGTGTACGACATCAATCCCGACTGCCGGGTCGAGAAGTTACAGGTGTTCCTCGACCTGCAGAGTCTGCCGCAAATTTTGGAAGGCAAGCCGGATCTGGTTGTGGATGCCATCGACAGCGTGGGCCCCAAGGTGCTGCTGATCCAGGCGGCGCTGGGCGCGAAGCTGAAGGTCGTTTCCGCCATGGGCGCCGCGCTGCACAAGGATCCATCGGCCATCCGCGTCGACGACATATCCAAGACGAAGATCTGTCCGCTGGCGCGCCTGATCCGGAAAAGGCTGAGCATGCGCGGGATCAAGCGGGGCGTGCGCTGCATCTACTCGATCGAGGAAGTTCCGCATGCGCAACCTTTGGAAGGCGAAGAGGCGGACGGGAAGGACTTTTATGCGCGCGGACGCAAGCGCACGACCCTCGGCAGCCTTTCCACCATCACCGGAATCTTCGGCCTCACAGTCGCTCATGAGGCCATCCGCCTGATTACAGGCGCGCCATCGGCATAGATAGTGGAAATATCGGGTCAGTTGCAGGGAAACCTGGTAGGGCGGCCTCGCCGAGGTCGCCTGGCGTCTGGCAGCGAAGGCGGCGCGATCATTCCCCGGATTTCTCGTCCAGGCGTTTTTCCCAGAGATACTTGCGGGTTTCGGCCACGATAACGCCATTCAAAAGCAGCAGGGCAATCACATTGGGGATGGCCATCAGGGCGTTCATGGCGTCGGCAAAATCCCAGACCAGTTCCAGGCTGATGACCGACCCAAGCAACACGGCAACGACCCAGGCCAGACGGTATGGAAGAATGCCACGCTTGCCAAAAAGGTACTCGGTGGCGCGTTCGCCGTAATACGACCAGCCCAGAATGGTCGAGAAGACAAAGGTCAAGAGGCCGACGGTGAGCACGGCTGGACCGACATAGGGGATTTTCGAGAAGGCGGCATAGGTTAGAGCGTCGCCCTTCATGGCGCCCATCCCTGGGTGCGCCAGCATGGTGCTTACGAGAACGAGTCCGGTCATGGCGCAAATCACCACCGTATCCCAAAAAGTGCCGGTGGCCGAGACGAGCGCCTGCCGGACCGGGTTGTTGGTGCGCGCGGCGGCCGCGACGATCGGGGCGGATCCCAGGCCCGACTCGTTGGAGAACAAGCCCCGCGCGATGCCGTAGCGCGCCGCCATCAGGACCGTGGCCCCGACGAAACCGCCGCCGGCCGCCGCGGGGTTGAAGGCCGAGGCGAAAATGCACCGGACGGCCGGCCAGACGAACGACGCGTTGACGCAAAGGATGAAGGCGCACCCGGCGATATAGAATACCGCCATGAAAGGCACCAGCGCCTCGCAGGTCCGGGCGATGGATTTTACGCCGCCGAGAATCACGACCGCGGTGATCGCGGCCATCAAACCGCCGGCGGTCCAGGCAATCAGTACGGGGCCGGTAAGGCCGCTGCCGAACAAGGAGGCCATGGAGGCCAGCCAGGGCGAATTGCCGAACGACTGGTTCAAAATTTTTACAACGGCATTGGCCTGAACCATGTTGCCGATGCCGAAGGCGGCGATGGCAGTGAAAATGCAGAAGAGCACGGCCAGCCAGCGGGCCTTCAGGCCCTTTTCGAGCGCATACATGGGCCCGCCGAGCATCGTGCCGTCCGACGTTCTAACCCGGTACTTTACGGAGAGCAGCGCCTCGGAATATTTGGTGGCGATGCCGAAAACGCCGGTGAGCCACATCCAAAGCACGGCGCCAGGTCCGCCGAGGGCGACGGCCGTGGCCACGCCAACGATGTTGCCGGTGCCTATCGTGGCGGCCAGCGCGGTGGACAAGGCGCCAAAGTGAGACACATCGCCTTCACCGCCCGTATCGCGTGAAAAGGAGATTCGAATGGCGGTGCCGATGTAACGTTGAATGAAACGCAGGCGAAATGTCAGAAAAAGATGCGTGCCCATGAGAAGGATCAGCAACGGTGGGCCCCAAAGCCAGCCGTCGATACACTTGATGAAGTCATGTATGGTTTGCATGTGGAATTGATAGTCGGAATCTCGCGCAAGGTCAAACAATCATGTTCTTCCTAGATTACGATTAAGATTACGATTAAGATGCTTCCCGAACACCGAACACCGAACACACCTAAATCCTGACTCCTGCGCCATGAACCCCCTATCAATAGCAGTTTCCTGCGGCGGTACTGGCGGGCATGTGTTTCCCGGACTGGCGACGGCTTGCGAACTGCGCAGGCGGGGACATAATGTGACGCTTTGGCTGGCGGGGCAGGCCGTGGAAGCGGCTTCGGTGGCGGGCTGGGATGGGCCGCTGGTGACGATTCCGGCGACCGGGCTGGCGGGCGGACTGGCGGCCCGCGGACGGGCGGTTTGGAGTTACACCGTAGCCTTCCGTCGGGCGCAGGTGGAACTGCGTACACGGCGGCCGGATGTATTGCTCGCGATGGGAAGTTATTCGGCCGTTGGTCCCGTGCTGGCCGCGCGCCTGGCCGGCGTGCCGATCGTGCTGCACGAGGCCAACGCCGTGCCCGGACGCGCGCTGGCCGCCCTGGCGCCGTTGGCGAAGTGCGTGGCGCTGCATTTCGAGGCGGCGGCCGCGCGCATGCATGCGCGGCGGGTGGTGGTGACGGGCATGCCGGTGCGCGCGGAGTTGGAGGCGGCGGCGGATGCCATGATTGTTGACGAAACGCGCCGCGGTGTTCAATCCGAATCCGCCACAGCGGCGCCATTTACGCTGCTTGCGATGGGCGGAAGCCAGGGCGCGGTGCGTCTGAACGCCGCGGTGGTCGAGGCGCTGCGCCTGCTCGTGGCGCGAGGCGCTGCGCCGTCGGTGATTCATCTCGCTGGTCCGCGCAATGCCGGCACGGTGCGCGCGGCGTATGCATCCGCGAGAGTGAAGGCCGAGGTCTTGGACTTCTGCCAGGATATGGCATCCGTATACCGCCGCATTGACGCGGCGATTAGCCGCTCCGGCGCGGCATCCTGCGCGGAGTTGGCGCTTTTCGGACGGCCGGCGATTTTAGTGCCATATCCCGAAGCGGCGCGCGATCATCAGCGGGCCAATGCCATGGCGATCGAAGCCGCCGGTGGAGCCTGGTGGCTGGATCAGACGGCGGCGACCCCGGCGGCGCTGGCGACTGGCATCGAGCGCCTGAGAAAGCAGCCGGCGACTTATCGTCAGATGGCCTCTGCGCTGCGCCGCCTTTGCGTACCCCACGCGGCGGCGCGGTTGGCGGACGTTGTGGAAGATAGTGCGGTCTAGCAGCCTGGCGCGATGCGTACCGCTTCCGCGGCGGAGCCGCTGGCGGGTGCAACGCTGAAATCGCGCACGGCAGCGGGAAGCAGGCAGGTGCGGCCATGGGGGCATACTACATCGAAACCCGCGCCGCGCAGGCGCAGGCTGCCCTCGGCGGCAAACCACGCCTGGAAGCTGCCCGCAGTGGCGGGAAGCGTCCATGCGCCGCCGAGCGCGACGCGGTCGAGGCGGAAGTAGGAAGATGCGATCAACGGTTGCACGCTGACGCCAGGCGCGACGGTTTGCGCGCCAGCGGGTGGCGTGAAGGATGGAGTCGGGTCGGCCCAGCGAATCGCACGGAATGCTTCCTCGACGTGCAAAGCGCGCGGCTGTCCGTCGGCCCCGATGCGATCCCAGTCGTAAAGCCGGTAGGTTGTGTCGGAGCTCTGCTGAACTTCTAGGATCAGGCAGCCTGCGCCGATCGCGTGGACCCGTCCGCCGGGTATGAAAATCAGGTCGCCCTTGCGCACGGGCAGCGACTGCAGCAGCGCCGCGGCTTTTTTCCCGGTCAGCGCCTGGCGGAAGCGCGCTTCCGAGGCGTCCGGGACGAAGCCCGCCATTACCTGCGCGCCCGGCTGGGCGGCGAGGATGTACCAGCACTCGGTCTTGGGTTCCCCGCCGCAACGCGCGGCGTTGTCATCGTGCGGATGCACCTGCACGCTCAGCCATTGCGCGGCGTCAATCAGCTTCACCAGCAACGGAAAACCGCTCCCGCGCACGGCCGCCGGCCCCAGCAGCGCCGCCGCATCGGCGGCCAGCAACCCATGCAGCGTTCGACCTGCCAGCGGGCCGTTTTCAACCACGCTCAGGCCCTCCGGTCGGTCTGAAATTTCCCATGACTCGGCGGCGATATCCGGCGTGCCGGCGCGCTTGTAGCGTGCGGCGAACTGGCATCCACCCCAGAGGTAGTCCTTATAGACCGGGGTAAACAACAACGGATAGTCAAGCGAAGTCATGATTCGTTCCTGTGTGATTCACGAGGCGCATTATAACAACCCGCCGTCAGTCTGCCCACAACCGCGAATACCCACAACCGCAAAAATAGCGGCAAACGAAAAGTGAACGATCGACGGTTCGCATTTTGTTCTGGAAATTACGATGCTCATGCTGTTATAATCTGCGCTTTTATTGATCCCACAATTGGATGGAAACGGAGTTCGGGAATGAAGGAAATTAGAATTGGTGTAATCGGATCGGGCGGCAGGGGCGGTTTGGCCATTGCTGCGCACAAACCGGATCAGGGATCTCGAGTAATCGCCTGCTGTGACGTCGAAGAGAAGGTGCTGGAAGGGAATCGCCGGAGTTACGGCGCCGATGTCTTTACCACCAAGGACTACCGTGAGCTTCTGAAATTGAATCTGGATGCCGTGTTCGTGACCACTCCGGATTTCCTTCATGAGGAACATGCCTTGGCGGCTCTCGACAAGGGTGTCGCGGTCTATCTCGAGAAACCCATGGCGATTACCATCAAAGGCTGCGACCGCATCCTTCGCAAGGCTCGCGAAAAAAGCGCCCGCCTGTTCGTCGGACACAACATGCGCTACATGACCGTTTTCATCAAGATGAAGGAACTGATTGATAAAGGCGCCATCGGCGAAGTCAAGTCGGCCTGGTGCCGTCATTTCGTCTCCTATGGCGGCGACGCCTACTTCCGCGACTGGCATTCCGAGCGCCGGTTCAGCACCGGACTGCTGCTCCAGAAGGGCGCGCACGATATCGACATGATTCACTGGCTGACCGGCGCTTACACCAAACGCGTCTCCGCCTTCGGCAACCTGTCCGTATACAACAAGTGCAAACGGCGTCCGGAAACACAGCGCGGCTGCGCCTCGTTCAATTCCGCGCACTGGCCGCCGCTTAAGCAGACCGGCTTCAGCCCCAAGATCGATGTCGAAGACCAGACCACCATGATCATGGAGCTGGAGCGCGGCATCCTTGGCGCATACCTCCAGTGTCACTTCACGCCCGACGCCTGCCGCAACTATACCATCATCGGCACCGAGGGCCGCATCGAGAACCTCGGCGATGGCCCGCAGAGTCCGATCTTCCTGTGGAACAAGCGGTCGGGTGGGTACGAGATGATCGGCGACCAGGTTTACCGCGGAGGAATCGCCTCCTCCAGCGGACACGGCGGCGCGGATTCGGTGATTGTCGACGAGTTTTTGCGTTATGCGAGAAAAGGCGGGAAAACCACCGCGACGCCCGAGGCGGCGCGGATGGCGGTGGCGGCGGGGTACCAGGCCACGATGTCGCTGCGAGACGGCGGCCGTCCTCGCGATGTGCCCGCGTTGAATTAGCGGTTTGGAGATGCCCGCGAGGCATCCGGTATTTATGTGGCCGGTGTTTGGAATGCCGGCCGCCGGAGCGGTTACGTTATATAGCTTGGAAAGGATCTGAAGGACATGGCAACACCTATGGAGCAATTGCTGGAACGGCGGCGGAACGCGAAATTCCATCTGTTCCGCGACAAGTTTAGCGCCGATGTGCGCATTACGGTCGGCTCGGCCACCTGTGAAAACGCGGCCGGCTCGGAAGCGGTGCGTCGGCGTTTTCAGGAATTGCTGGACCAGCACAAGCCCAAGCATGTGGTGATTGGAAACGTCGGTTGCTCCGGCAAATGCGACATGGAGCCCGTGGTGCTGATCGTGCGGCCGGGCGAACTCCCGGTCAAGTACGTCCACATGACGCCCGAACGGGTGGACGAGGTTTTCGCCGAGCATGTACTCAACGGCCGGCAGGTGGAAAAATACACGATGCGACATGAGGCCGGGATGCCGGCGGCCGACCGGGTGATTTCGGTTTGCGAAGGCGCGCACTGCCGCGCGCAATCGTCGGAAATTCAGAAGGCCTTCCGGGAATCCCTGGCTGCGGCGGGGCTGGCCGAAAAGGTTGTTGTAACGCCTTCGGCATGCCAGGGGCTTTGCGCCGCCGGGCCGGTGGCGTACGTCTATCCCGACGACGTGATGTACCAGCATGTGACGCCCGAGGTGGCCGCGCGAATTGTCAACGAACACCTGGTTGGCGATCGTCCCTGTAGCGACCACATCTGGCAGGAAAGCCGTGTCACCAACCGTTTCGCGCCGCTTTACAGCGACGTATATTTCTTCGGCAAGCAGTTGCGCATCACGCTGCGCAACTGCGGGGTGATCGACCCCGAGAGTCTGGACGAGTACCTGGCCGTGCGCGGTTATGAGGCGGCGGTGACCGCAATGACGACCATGACGCCGATGGATGTCATCAACGCGATCACAAAATCCGGCCTGCGGGGCCGCGGGGGCGGCGGCTTCCCGACGGGCGTGAAGTGGAACTTCGCCGCGTCGCAGGCGAGCGACACGAAGTACATCATCTGCAACGCCGACGAGGGCGATCCGGGCGCGTTCATGGATCGCAGCACGATCGAGGGCGATCCGCACACGATTGTCGAGGGCATGATCCTGGCCGGTTATGCGATCGGCGCGAAGCGCGGTTTTGTCTACATTCGCGCGGAATATTCGCTGGCCATCAAGCGCATCGAAAAGGCCATTGAGGACGCCCGTGCCGCGGGTTTCCTGGGCAAGGGCATTTTCGGGACGGCCTGCGATTTCGACATCGAAATCCGTCTGGGCGCCGGCGCCTTCGTGTGCGGCGAGGAAACGGCGCTGATCCATTCGATCGAGGGCGAGCGCGGGCAGCCGCGCCCGCGGCCGCCTTATCCGGCGGTCATCGGTTTGTGGGGCAAGCCGACGGTGATCAACAACGTCGAGACAATGGCCAACCTGCCGGCGATATTGCTCGATGGGCCGGAATGGTTTGCCTCGATCGGCACCGCCAGGAGCAAGGGCACCAAGGTCTTCGCACTGGCCGGAAAGGTGAAGAACACCGGACTGGTCGAGGTGCCGATGGGCACGACGCTGCGCCAGGTTGTCTTCGATGTCGGCGGCGGCATCTTGAACGGCAAGCGTTTCAAAGCCGTGCAGACCGGAGGTCCGGCGGGCGGCTGCATGCCAGAGTCGGCGCTCGACACCCCGGTGGATTACGATTCGCTGATGGCCGCCGGCAGCATCATGGGCAGCGGCGGCATGATCGTGATCGACGAGGATTCCTGCATGGTTGACATGGCGCGCTACTTCCTCGACTTCACGCAGGACGAGTCCTGCGGAAAATGCACGCCCTGCCGCGAGGGCACCAAGCGCATGCTGGAAATTCTCAACCGCATCACTAGCGGACGCGGGGTGGAGGGCGACGTCGAGAAACTGCTGCGCCTGGGTGACACGATCAAGAAGACCTCACTCTGCGGCCTAGGCCAGGCGGCGCCGAATCCGGTGCTCAGCACGATCAACCATTTTCGCGCCGAGTACGATGCGCATATTCGCGAAAAACGTTGCCAGGCCGGAGTCTGCACCGCGCTCTTAAGTTACACGATCGACCCCGAGAAGTGCGTCGGCTGCGGCGCCTGCGCCAAGAAGTGCCCGGTCAACTGCATCAAGGGGCAGCCCAAGTCGGTGTACGTCATAGACGGCGTCCGCTGCATTCGCTGCGGTAATTGTTTCAAGGCGTGCAAATTCAACGCGGTCCAAAGGAAATAACCAGTCATGGCTGACAAAAACGTTACTCTATTCATCAACGACGTGCGCACCACCGTGCCGTCGTCTTCCACCATCATGCAGGCGGCGGATGCCGTCGGGATCAACATCCCGCGACTCTGCTACCACCCCGACCTGAGCGTGCTCGGCGCCTGCCGGGTATGCATCGTGGAGGTCGAGGGACAGCGCAACCCCGTGGCCTCCTGCGCCTTCCCGGTGACGGAAGGCATGAAGGTTCGCACCTCGTCGCCGCTCTTGCGGCGGCTGCGGCGGGATATTGTCGAACTGATTCTCGACAACCATCCGCAGGACTGTCAGACCTGCGAGCGCAACGGCACCTGCGAGTTGCAGAAGCTGGCCTACGACATGGGTGTCAAGACGCGGTTATTCGCCGGCGAGCGCAAGCGCTTCCCTGTGGATGAATCGTCCCCGGCCGTGATTCGCAATCCGGAGAAGTGCATCCTCTGCGGACGCTGCGTGCGCGTCTGCGACGAGGTGCAGAGCGTGCATAATCTCAGCCAGCAGAAACGCGGCTTCAAGACGGTGGTCGCACCGGCGCAGGGCGGTAAGATGCAGGACTCCGTCTGCATCCAATGCGGGCAGTGCGTCAACGTCTGCCCGACGGCGGCTTTTGTCCAGCAGGACGAGACCGACAAGGTGTTTGCGGCGCTTTCCGACCCCGCCAAACACGTGGTGGTGCAGACGGCGCCGGCGATTCGCGCGACGATCGGCGAGGGCTTTGGCTATGCGCCCGGCACGCCGACCACCGGCAAACTCGTCACGGCGCTGCGCATGATGGGCTTCGCCAAGGTCTTCGACACGAACTTCGGGGCGGACCTGACCATCATCGAGGAAGCCACCGAGTTCCTGAGCAGGTTGCAGAAGAACGAACGTCTGCCGTTGATCACCTCCTGCTCGCCGGGCTGGATCAATTATCTGGAAAAATTCCACCCGGAGCTGATTCCCAATACGTCGAGCTGCAAATCGCCGATGAGCATGATGTCGACGCTGATCAAGACCTATTATGCCGAGCAAAACGGCATCGATCCCAAAAACGTCTACGTTGTGGCGGTCATGCCCTGCACGGCCAAAAAGTTCGAGCGCACGCGAGTCGAGCACAAGGCGCCATCGGGCGCGCCCTACACGGATGCCGTGTTAACCACCCGCGAATTGATTCACATGCTGAAGTGCATGGGCATCGACTTCCGGGATCTGGCGGACGGCACCTTCGACACTCCGCTCGGGATCAGTTCCGGCGCGAGCGATATATTCGGCGCCACCGGCGGCGTGATGGAAGCCGCGCTGCGCACGGCCTACGAAAAACTCACCGGCCAGCCCTGCCCGGATCTGGATTTCGTTCAGGTGCGAGGTGTTGAAGGTGTCAAGGAGGCCTCGCTGGAGATCGCGGGCACGACGGTCAATATCGGAGTGGCCAACGGACTGAACAACGCCAAAATGCTGCTCGAAAAGGTGCGCAGCGGAGAAAAGCAGTTTCACCTGATCGAAATCATGGCTTGTCCGGGCGGTTGCGTCGCGGGCGGCGGCCAGCCCTATCCGCCGGTCGGGATGCATGTGCTCGACCCTGAACTGGCCCGGCTGCGCGCCAAGGCGCTCTATTCGATCGATCACGCCAAATCCATCCGCCGGTCGTACGAAAATCCGGCCGTGATCACGCTTTACGAGGAGTTCCTCGGTGGCCCCAACAGCCACCTTGCGCACGAACTTTTGCACACGCACTATGAACCCAAGTTCCCCAGAGGTGTCGTATGATGGTGTCTGAGTTGATGAAGGTTGAGGATGACAAGGCCAGGGCCTCGCTGCCAGAGGCGATCGTGCGCTACATCGAATCGGTGCGCAGCTGCGAACACGGCGAAAGTTACCTGATTGCCGTGTTGCACAAGGTGCAGGAGCACTTTGGCTACCTGGATATGCGGCAGATGAGCGCGGTCTCGCAACTGATGCAGATTCCCTCGGCCAAGGTGACGGGGGTGGCCAGTTTCTACCACTTTTTCACCTTTGTCCCGCGCGGCAAGCACAAGCTCGCGATTTGCCTCGGCACGGCCTGTTTCGTCAAAGGCGCGGGCCAGGTGCTCGATAAGATAAAGGAGTTGCTGCGCGTCGACGTCGGTCATACCACCAAGGACCAGTTGTTCTCGCTCGACGTTGCCCGCTGCGTGGGCGCCTGCGCGCTGGCGCCGGTCCTGATCGTAGATGAGAAGGTCTATGCTAACGTCAAGCCGGACGACGTGGCGCGGATTCTCGAAGAGTATGGTTTTGCGGCGAAAAAGTGACGGTTGGGGAGACACGATGGCCAAGAAAATTCTGATCATTGACGATGACGCCGGTTACACCGCGAAGGTGACCCCGTTGCTTGAAAAGGCCGGTTACCAGGTGAAGGTGACGGCTTCTGGAAACGAAGGCATCAAGCAGGCCAGGGAAGACAAACCGGACCTCGTGATCCTCGATCTGTTGATGCAAAGTCGAACCGAGGGGTTCGCCGTCAGCCGCAAGCTTGCGGCATCGCCGGAATTCAAGGGAATACCAGTCATGCTGCTCACGGGCGTGCGAAAAGCTTTCCATCTGCCCTTCGCGCTGGAACCCGACCCCAAGTGGCTGCCGGTGACGAAGGTGCTCGAAAAGCCGCTGCCGGCCGGACGCCTGCTGCGGGCGGTCGCCGATGCGATCGGCGCCGCTTGAAATGCTTGAAATGGACGGGTCAGGTTCCCGATTAAGGGCGCATCTGCGATTCGGTGCCTTCATGCCGCCAAAAGCGAGCGGAGTTCGCCGTTCTGATGGCGGACAGCCACTTCGAGAAGGCCGGCGAAGCCCTTCTTCGTCCAGAACTGTCCCCTGCGCTTGAAGCGGTTCTGGAACTGCGAGCATTGGGATTCCATGGACCCGCTTCCGATCGGCAACCCGAACTTGGCGGCACCGGAATAGTCCATGTGTGTTCTGTGGGCGTCGAAGTAGTCCTCCGCGTTTTGGATCGCGGTGATCGTTTTCGCATCCGGCCGTGGCGGGTTGGCCAGAAGGTCGGCAAGGGTCTGGAACAGTTTTCTGGGCGAATGGTGTTTCAAGGCGTGGAGGATTTTCTTGCACCAGGTGCGCGCCTCGTTCTTGGATTCCGGGAAGAGTTCTGCCGCAAGGGTGTGCAGGTGCTGGCTCGCGTGGTAGAAGTCGAGCGTTCCGACCGCGCACTGCTTGAAGCGATCATCGAAGATGTTCCACAGCCATATTCCGCCGTCCATGACAACGTAGACGAGGCGGGCCGTGCCAAGTCCCATCCTGCGCGCCTCGTGTTTGACGCGTTGGCCGAAGTCCACCGGATCCGTCTCCGCCGGGAGAGCGACGACATGCTTTGCGAGCAGGGCTCGGCGTTTCGGATTGACCTGCGCCTGATCCTTGAGCCGGTAGATAACCGCCGACTTGATCTTGTGCCAGTGGATCCGCTCCTGTCCTTCGCAGCGCTTCTTCTTCCCCCAGTCCTGGCCACGGTGTCTAGCCATCCATCCGTCCATCATGACGACAAGCACATCGTTCCGTCCCGCCTGGTTGGCGCAAGCAGTTGCTAGAGGGGCGTCGAGCGCTTGTTTGCCGAGTGCAACCGCGCACGAGCGGATGGCGTCGTCGCTGACGATGCACCCCCATTCAGCCGCCAAAAGCGACGCCTTCTCGAAAGAGCCTGTCTCCACCGCAGTGCTGCAAAGCCGGCGTTGCAGGCCTGGGGTGAGCCGTTGGTTCGGCGCTAGCCCCCACGCTTTGCGGATCGGGACAATCCACTTCTTCCGCTCGGGGTTGTAGCCCTTGTGCGCGCGCAACGTAATCTCCCCAAAGGTGCTTCTCAGATGCAGGTCGACCGCCCTTTTTTTTTAAGGTTGCGCACTTCGGGCATGTCCTGCTCCTTTGTCTCCAGCCTGTCTTGCAGTCGGCGCTTGAGGCGCTTGCGGAACTCCTCGCGCATCTCTTCGTGAAGCTGGTCCTCTGTTTCCATTAACTCGTTCGCCCACGGCTTGTGCATCTCGCCCATCGGATGGTTCTCCTGTTGATATAGTAGCACTACAGTGCTACTATACTA
>CAIYGI010000120.1 GCA_903925685.1 uncultured bacterium | reverse complement strand
TGATACGGCAGAAAGTCCCGTAGGGACGGCACGAAAATAGCCCAGGAGGTCACTCCTGGGGAGGGGATCCCGCGCATGCGCAAGTCCCGTAGGGACGGTTGAATCCGCACGTTATCTTGTAGCATCCGCGTTTCAATCGTCCCTTGTATGATCTTTTTATGCTCTTTATGCGTAGCAATCCGTAGCCGTAATAGTCGTTTTCTTTTTGGTACTTTTTCTTTTGTGGAAACGGTGGATAAGTGGATAACCGGCCTTGCGCCGGATGCCAGTATTCTTCTTGCATGGCCGTGTGAGAAGATAGGACAGGAGGCGGAGAAGTATCGTCCCGTGGGCTTGAAAGCCCGTCCCGTAGGTTCTTCCTGCCTCCTGTCCGCGTGGTCCACCATAAGACCGGACACTATCGTGGGCGTTAGCCCGGATGTGCAAGGGTGGTCCGGTGGCCACATAACCAACGAGGAGATTGTACCATGAATGAAACAGAATTGTATTGGATCGGATTGGATGTGGCGGATCGCACGTTTGACGCCGCCGTGGCCCGATCGGGCGAGCGCGCAAGCGCGACCGCGTTCAAGGGGCTTCCCGCCCAAACTTTCGAGCGCACGCCCGAAGGGGTCGAAGCGTTTGTTACCTGGCTGCAAACCCTGGTGCCCGGCCCGGCCCCGTTGCCGGCGCGCGCCGTGATGGAGGCCACCGGGAACTATTCGATCCAACTGGCGGCGATGTTGAGCAACGCGTGCCCGGAACTGCGTCCGGCGATTGTCAACCCCGAATGGACCTGCGCGTTTCGAAACAGCCTGGGATTGCGCAACAAAACCGACCGCATGGACGCGCGCGCGCTGGCGTTTTACGGGCGCGAACGGCAACCCGAGCCGTACGAACCGCTGTCGCCCGAGCAGGCCCGCCTGCGCGAGATGAGCCGGTGCCGCGATGGGCTTATCCGAAGCCGGACCGCGCACGAGAACCAGTTGGCGCAGAAGCCGGACTGCCGGCTCGTGTGCACGACCTTGAAGGCGGTGATCGCGCGTCTCCAAAAAGCGATCGACCGCATCGAGCAAGCGATGCGCGATCTCATCCAAATGCGTCCATCGTTGCGGTCCGACTATGAACTGCTCACGGGCATTCCTGGCGTCGGGTTTGTGACCGCCGCGGTCATATTGGCGGAACTGGGCGACCTGCGCCGCTTCGGCAAAGCCCGGCAGGTGACGGCCTTCGCCGGCATCACGCCGCGCCAGAACCAATCCGGCAACCATACCGCGCCCGGCCGCATGTCCAAGAAAGGCAACGGACGGATCCGGCAGGCCCTTTACCTGTCGGCGCTGTCGGCCATTACCTACAACCCGCCGCTGGCCGCGACCTACCGGCGCCTGGTCGCGGACGGAAAGAAACCCATGGTGGCGCTGGGCGCGGTGATGCGCAAACTCCTGGTCCTCATGTGGGCCATCGTGAACTCTGGAAAACCATTCCATGCCGGTGGAAAACCTCATGAAGACTTCAACCTACAGGTTCAAAAAACACCTTGACTTTCAGGACACTATCTACGGGACTTGTGTTTTTGGGGGCGTTCCCATTCCCAGGACTTGGTCGTCCTGGGCTATTGTCGGGCCGTCCCTTGTATGATCTTTTTATGCTCTTTATGCGTAGCAATCCGTA
>CAIYGI010000119.1 GCA_903925685.1 uncultured bacterium | reverse complement strand
GCCCCGGCTTGCCGCCACCACGGCGGGCCTGCCGTTCAGCCAGACTATTCGGTTTAACCAGGATCTTGGATGACGGAGTGGAAGAGCCGAACGGCGCTTCTTTGCCACTGCGCTCCTGATATCGCAACCTGCCGCGTAACGAGGCGATCTGCACCTCTAACCGGTCAATGCGCAATTGCTTCTTCAGGCAACCGTTGCAAAGACGATCATGACTCAGTCCCGGCATTCTGCTACTCCTGTGCCGCCCGCCGTTGGGCCGCGATCAATGCACGGCCTTCCGCCATTAGAAGCCGTTCAAGTTCGCGCCCGTTGGCGATGGCCTGCCGCACCAGCGCCACGGCATGGGCCGGCACATACGCGCAACGACTGCGCCCCTCGTCACGGTAGCAGAACAGGAACACCTTATGTCGTCGTCCTGCCCGGCACGCCGGACAGTTTGTCCTCGTGCATGGTTTGCGAACCTCAGAGAGCGATCCCTTGGCCACCGGCCAGAGACGCGCCAGATCTTGTTGCCACCGTATTTTTGCTCGGTCATCAGAATGGGTGTGTGTGCGCATGCCTGTATATATTGTATATCCAATATGTACATGCAAGCAAAAAAATAGGCGGACTTCACGCCCTCCTCAACCGCCAACTTCCCTTCAAATTCCTGCCTCTTCGCTGCCCGCCGCCCCTATCTCACTGACCCATTACAGCGATTTCCGATTTTCGTTTTCATTTGCATGTCTCTGTGCTAAAATAGCTGAATTATTAACGACTGGGAGCTATTGAAATGCCTGCTTCATTGCTTGCTCCGACACTCGTATCGAGTGCCGCAATCGATAAGACGGACCTGAAGACCGTAGAACGCATAGATTTGCAAGGCCGGTCGCTTGCCGTGGCGCCGCATGCGTGCGAAACCAACGGGGGCATTCAGCGCATCGTCAAACTCGAAACGCCGAATTTGGCGTTGAAACGGTGCCGGGCCTCGCGCGTCAAGGGGACAGTGCTCGTCTTTCCCGGCGGTGGCTACAATATCCTGGCGATAGGCCACGAGGGCCTTGCGGTGGCCGATCTGTTCAATCAGGCGGGGTACGATGCCGTGGTCTTGGAATACACCATCGCCTGTCCCGATGCCCGCGCAAGGGCGCTGTCAGACGCATTGGCGGCAACCAGGCTTGTCCGGGAAAACGGAGCAGATCTGGGCCTCCACACCAACCGGCTGGGCATCATAGGCTTTTCCGCAGGCGCCCATCTGGCCGCGCGCATGGCTCATGAACTCGGCGCTGCCGATGCGCCAGACTTTGCCGCACTGATCTATCCGGCATACTTCGAGGAGCAGGGCGGCAGCGAGGTCGCACCGATAGCGGGCTCCAAGACCGCGGTGTTTATCCTGATTGCCGACAACGACGAGGCGGACTGGCTCAACGGCGCCAAGGCGTATGCCGCCGCCTGCCAGGCCATCAAGATGCCACAAGAGTTCCATCTGCTGAAAGGTGCTGGCCATGGGTTCGGCCTCAAACAAGGGCTGAAGCCGCCTGCGTCAACCTGGCCTGATCTGCTCAAGAAGTTCCTCGGAGCTAAAATGGGGAAGTTGAACTTGGATTCCTCCCGTCACACAGGAGATCCTCTGGCTTTTGGAGCTGCTTATGATGGTGTTATGGATTGCACTTCGGCGATAAACCAATGCCTTCAGAAACATGATCATGTTATTTTCAGGGGGCACGGAACCGCCTTGGTGTCCAAACCTCTTGTTTTGAAGGAGGGTACATGGCTGGACTTAGACCCTGATTTCACAATCAAATTGGCCGACAAGTCAAACTGCGCACTGCTGAAAAACAAATGGGCGGAAAGTGCATATTTCGCAGTGAAAAACGGCAATCCCTCCTTTATGTCCGAACTGTATCCACCAGTATTCAATCCGAACGACTGGGTCATGGGCGAACCGGAAAGGAACATAAGAATAACGGGTGGTGTTTTTGACGGGAATGGCGCAAATCAGATGAGACAGGACTGGCGGTATGGAGCAATGGGGTACTATGGGATATTGCTTCACTTTGTCAACATCGACGGCTTTGAGATGTCTAATGTGAAACTTAGAAATGCCACTACGTATAATGCTGAATTTGACATCGTAAAGAATTTCAGGCTGACCAATATAAGCATGACATACGACACGCCAAGAGCCAATAATGACGGCCTTCACTGTGGTGGAGACTGCTACAATGGGGTCATTGACGGTGTGACAGGAAAGACTTATGACGACATGGTTGCCTTGAATGGCGGCGACAGCTGGCGGCCAAAGGCGACAAACGGCAATGCCATATTGCCCCAGGCTGACAAGGTCTGGTATCCGTTCGCCCAAGGAAGGATTGCCGACATTCAGGTCAGGGCTATAATGTCAACGGACGGCTACAGGGCTGTGAGGCTGCTGTCCAATACCAAGGTTGCTGAAAGTCCTGTAGATGAGACCGAGGGCATGGACAATATCCTGGTAGACGGGATATGCGGCAATTATCTCGTGAATGCCGTCTTGATCTCTTCGCACATCGGCAGTATAAAAAAATATGACACCATTACTCTTAAAAATATTAAAAATGTCTCGAAAACAGATTCACGGATGGCAAATATTCATGCGGAACCACTGACGGATATCGATAATCTGACGATTGAAGGCTATCACCATAAGACCCGATCCTCACAAGAACCGCTGGCATTGCTTGGAGCCGTTAAGAATTTGACATTGAGGGATGTCTCGCTCGACAGATCAATTTCAATTGTCGAACGTCGATTCCGCGACTATAATCAAGACCATGGCAACTGACGAATGCCGTGCATATGCCGCTGCAAAACGGCTGGCAACAGAGAAGATGCGTAATGTCGTGCGCTGGTTGCCTTGCGGAACGCTGGCCGCGATGCTTGCTTCGATGTCGCCCGCCGCGCAGGCCATGAATTATTCCGTACCCTATGTTCGCCATGGTTTGGGCAATAGCCTCGACACGTGGGGCTACGGCTCCACCCTCGGTTTGCTGGAAATGAACAGCGGCAACAACAACATCAATATCTATTCCAACTCCCCCGTTTGGGGCCTTCAGACTTTTCGGGAGGTCCAGGATTATTCCGGTTGTAACTTTCCCTACGGCCCCTGGCCGGTCCCGGAACCCGGTTATACGCCAACCACAAATGATGATGCCCACGGAACATTGGTGGCACACATTCTCGACAACATGTATTCGTATAATAATCAGACCAACATCCCCTATACCCAGATGAACATGGCAACGGACCATATCTCGACCCGGAGCCTCGGTATGGCTCCGCGCGCGTCCTACTACGGAGCCCTGTTCGATGGCACAGGGCGCAACGGCGCCAAGGAGGCTTTTCTATTGTTGAACTACTCGCTGTACTACTTGACCGTCTTCTCGCATGTGCAGGCGATCAATTGCAGTTGGGGCGTCACCGTGAACCAAGCCAGCAAACTTAACGGCATGAGCGATACTTCGCTCCTGATGGATGAATACACCGGCTATTACTGCAAGAGCAACGGCACCACGGGGACTTACGGTAATACGCTGATGGTCGTCGCGGCAGGCGACTCCGGCGGCCTGCTCGCTGTGCCGGCCGATGCCTACAATGTGTTGACCGTCGGCGCGCTCGATAGCGGCAACCCATCCAGCACTAATCTTGACGATCCCACCCGTGCGCCTATTCCCCGTGTCGCTGATTATAGTTCAAAACTTCCGCTGGCCGATGGCCGCTGTGGCGTGGATGTTGTTGCACCCGGCACGGATATGGCCATCCTTGAAAACTTCAAGGTGGGCGCCGATAGCAACAATACGCTGAAAACTTTTACCGGAGCGCTGGGCAGCACCAGCTTCGCCACGCCGCTCGTCACCGGCCTCGCCGGCATTCTCTATGGCGCGCCGTATCATCCGTGGGACAACACCGAAAGTATAATCACCCTCAGTCCGACCACCCTGAAAGGCACGCCGTTCAGCACCGATAACAAGCTGATCAAGGCGACCATCATCAACAGTGCCGACAAAATCGCCGGGTGCGACTCCAACGGCCTGGCGCAGTCCACCTGGCAACCGGGCTTGATCGCCGTTGAACCGGACGGCGTCACCAATTCCATCCACCCGCTCAACTATGCGGTCGGCTCCGGCCAAGCCAACGCCCAGGAAACCTATAACACCTATTATGAACAGAGCAACCGCTTCTGGGACGTGAACATGCTGTCCGCGAACGGACAAATTAATTATTACACCGAAGGTCAGGGCAAATTTATCAATACCAGTCCGGGGCTCCCCAAATTGCAAATCACGGCCACGGTGGTGTGGGACCGCCATGTGGACTACAATGTCAACACTGACACCAACGACACGGACACGATCGGCACCCTGCTCAACGACACCAATCTGCTCAGCAAAATTTTTCTGGTGCTCCAACAGGAAACCGGTCCCGACACATGGACGGACATCTACCGTTCCATCAGCACAGTGGACAACGTTCAACAGGTTTATATGAGTGGTCTCTCCTCGACCAACGTCTACCGTCTCGAAGTCATAGCGGACAATCTGGCGGATCAAACGCTCGGCGAGCAATACGCGCTGGCCGTCAGTTATATGTCAATTCCCGAACCTTTGGTAATTGGGCTGGCCAATCCCGCTAACGCCGGCAGCGTGGCGGGGGGCGGAGCGTATGGTTTCGGGAGCAATGTGGCGCTGACGGCGATGGCGTCCAACGGCTGGCTGTTCACGGGTTGGAATGACGGGACCACGAATAATCCTTATTCCATCACCGTGCCCGGGACGAACATCACCTACACGGCGAACTTTGCGGCGGCGGCAACGATCACGGTGGGTGACGACACGAATGTCGGCGGCTCCGTCACGGGCAGCGGTACATTCCTCGTGGGCAGCACGAACTGGATCACGGCGACGGCGTCCAACGGCTGGCTGTTCATAGGCTGGCAGGATGGCAGCACCGCCAATCCGCGCAGCGTTGTGGTCACAACTGATGGCGCGCATTATACCGCCGAATTTATTCCCGCCATCTGGGTGCCCCAACTGACGGCCATAGCGATCACAGGCGCTGATGTGTCGATTACCTGGCAGGGCTACGGCGGCACGACGAGCGCGGTGCAAGCCGCCACCGGTGCGCTGACCAATCAGTTCTTGGACATCAGCCCCCTCATCGGGCTGCCCGGCGCCACCAGCGTGCTGACCAACTACATGGATGCGGGCGTCGCGACCAACACGCCCGCGCGGTTTTACCGGATCCGGTTGCAGCCTTAAACCTCATGAAGGTGATAGATCACCTGCCTGCAACCGTGCTGGAAAGGTGCTCGCCAATCAATGATCCTTGCGAGTAACGGGGTTGGAAGCGTTGTTCAAGCTCTTGCCCTATGGCCGATTTAAAACCAGTAAGGCCGTTGACCAGACGGTCGGTGAAGCGATATACTACCGGCATGAAGGTGCGAGATGCCTTGCACATGCTGCACAAAGATGGATGGCAATTAACGCGCACACGCGGCAGTCACCGCCAGTTCGCACACCCATCGAGGCCCGGTTTGGTCACATTGGCGGGCAAACCGGGTGACGAACTCGCGCCCGGCACATGGAATAGCATTCGCCGCCAGGCAGGATGGAAACGCACATGAAATATACGATCGTCATTGAAAAAACGCGCACGGGGTTTTCCGCCTATTGTCCTGACCTGCCTGGTTGTATCGCGACGGACCACACTCTCGACGCCATCAAACGCACGATGGCCGAAGCGGTTGAATTCCACCTGGATGGCCTGCGTGCCCAGCACCGCCGGGCGCCTGCAGCCCGCACATGTGCCGCCGAAGTGCTCGTCCCGGCCTAATGCCGTATAGGTGCAGCATATTGCTCCCAATTATTGGTGGCGGACGGGGCGGAAGTGGATGCGCTGGGGGCGGTCGGCGGCGTCGCCCAGTAGCGCCCGGCGGTGTTCGTGGAAGGCCTGGTAGTTGCCCTCGAACCAGTCCACCTCGCTGTCGCCCTCGAAGGCCAGGATATGCGTCGCCACGCGGTCGAGAAACCATCGATCGTGGCTGATCACCACGGCGCAGCCGCCAAAGTTCGTCAAGCCCTCCTCCAACGCCCGCAAGGTGTTGACGTCCAGGTCGTTGGTTGGCTCGTCGAGCAGGATCAGGTTGCCGCCCGCGCGCAATAGTTTGGCGAGGTGAACGCGGTTGCGCTCGCCGCCGGAGAGTTTTCCAACGATCTTCTGCTGATCGGTCCCCTTGAATCCAAAGCGGTTACAGTAGGAGCGGCTGTTCATGGATCGCCCGCCCAGTTCCAGCGTTTCGACGCCGCCGGTGATTTCCTCGAAGACGGTGTGCTTCGGGTTCAGCGCATCGCGGTTCTGATCCACCGAGGTGATTTTGACCGTCTCGCCGACGGTCAATTTACCGGCGCTGACCGGTTCCTGTCCCAGGATCATGCGGAAGAGCGTCGTCTTGCCGGCGCCATTGCCGCCGATCACGCCCACGATGCCGCCGCGCGGCAGGTCGAAGCTGACGTTTTCCATGATCACGCGCTCGCCGAAGACCTTGCCGAGCCCCTCGGCGCGCACAACCAGATCGCCCAGCCGCGGACCCGGCGGAATACGGATGTCGAGCGAATCGTCGCGCACGTCCACGGTCTGCGCCGCCAGTTCCTCGTAGTGTTTTAGACGCGCCTTGCTCTTGGCCTGGCGCCCGGAGGGATTGAGCCGCACCCAGGACAGTTCCTGTTCCAGCAGTTTGCGGCGCGATTCCATCTGGCGGTTGGCATGCGCCATCTGCGCCTGCTTCTGTTCGAGCCAGCGCTCGTAGTTGCCCTCGTAGGGATAGGCCCGGCCGCCTTCCAGTTCGAGTATCCACTTGGTCACGTTGTTTAGGAAGTAGCGGTCATGGGTCACCATCACGACCGTGCCGGCGAATTTCACCAGGTAGGTTTCCAGCCAGGCCACCGACTCGGCGTCCAGGTGATTGGTCGGCTCGTCCAGCAACAGCACATCCGGGTTGGCGATCAACATGCGGCAAAGCGCCACGCGGCGCTTCTCGCCGCCGGAAAGTTCGCTCACGGGCTGTTCCGGCGGCGGCAGGCGCAGCGCCTCCATCGCCAGTTCGACGTTGTGATCGAGTTCCCAGAGGTCGTGGGCGTCGATCTGCTCCTGCAACCGGCTCATCTCGTCGCCCAGCCGGTCGTTTTCCTCGGCGCTCAACTTATCGCCCAAACGTCCGCAGACCTCCTCGTAGCGGTCCAGCACCGCGCGCGCATCGGCCACGCCCTCCTCGACCACCTGCGCGACGGTTTTGCCGGGGTCGAGTTGCGGTTCCTGCGGGAGGTATCCGACCTTGCGGCCCTTCGCGCCCTGAAACTGGCCCATGAAGTCGCTGTCCACGCCCGCCATGATGCGCAGCAAGGTGGACTTGCCGGAACCGTTGCCCCCGATCACACCGATTTTGGCGCCGAAGTAAAAAGCCAGCGTGAGATCGTCCAGGATCGTGACGTGGTTGTACTGCTTGGTCAACCGCTGCAAATTGAATGCGTATTCGCCAGCCATATCCACCTATTTCAAAAATAATTCGATCACCGGCACCGCCACATCGGGCTTGCGCGCCGGCAACCGCACTGTCAGCGTGGACTTCCCAAGACTGTCGCCGATCTGTTTCTGCTGCCACTCGTCCAGCCCGTACTTGAGTTCCGAGGCATCGTTCAACAACTGCGCGTATTCCACGCGGTCTTTGAGCCCATCGATGTGCAGTGCCCCAAAAGGCCACGCAAAAAGATGCACGTAGAGCCGCTTGGTCGCGGGATTCCACGTCAGCCGGCAGTGTTCGGGCGTTTTGAATTCATCCGGCGCCGCCGTGCAGCCGTAAATCGCCCGGTTGTGCCGCTTCATCCACTCGCCGATGCCCGAAAGGCGGTCCAGCGCCCGCGCGTCGAACTCCCCGCGTCCGGTCGGTCCCACATTGAGCAGCAGGTTGCCCCCTTTGCTCACGCAGTCGATCAGGGTGCGGATCAGCTCGTCCGTGCTGCGCCAGGAGGCTTCGTCGCGGTGATAACCCCAGGAGCCGCTGAGCGTCTGGCAGGCTTCCCAGACCACCCGCTGGCCTTCGAAGGCGTACCACTCCCGCGGCTGCCACTGCTCGGGGGTCTTGATGTCCCAGGCCCCGGGCAGATCCAGTCGGTCGTCCACCACCACGTTGGGCTGCAACTCGCGGATCATCTGATAGAGCTTTTTCGACTGCCAGGCATTGCGGTTCTTGCCCCTGGTGAAGTCGTTCGGATGTTCCTTGTCGGGATAGGAGAAATCGAACCACATCACGTCCACCGGGCCGAACTGGGTCAGCAGTTCCCGCACCTGACCGCGCAGGTGTTCCGCGTACCTGGCCTGAACGCGCCCCTGGTTCAGTTTGGCGCGCTCTTTATCGGTGCGTCCGCGATAGGGACCGATGCGGTTATCGATCACGAAGTGCGGGTGGTGCCAGTCAATCAGCGAGTAATAGAAACCCGTCTTCAATCCCTGCCCGCGAAAGGCCTCCACCATCGGGCGCAACAGATCGCGTTTGGCCGCCGTATTGGGCGCTTTGTAATCGGTCAACTTGGAATCCCAGAGGCAGAATCCCTCATGGTGCTTGGTCGTGACGACGAAGTATTTCATGCCGGCGTCGGCGGCGGCCCTGGCCCACAACTCGGGGTTGTAGAGATCGGGATCGAAGCGCTTGAAATAGCGGCGTTCGTATTCCTCGATCGGAATGTTCTCGTTGTTCATCAGCCACTCGTGCCGGGCGCCCATCGAATAGAGCCCCCAGTGGATGAACATTCCGAAGCGGTCGTTCACGAACCATTTGGTATCGCCATGCGGCAAAATTTGCTCCATCGTCCTGCGCTCCTTGCAACACCTGCGCGCCGCGGTGCGTATCGCGACATGCAGGCGGGTCACGATGCCACAATTTCTCGCGCCTGACAAATCGCAAATGGGACTTTTAGAAAGGCGCCTGTCATGGCATAATCGCCGCCATGCACCAGACATTTACGCCGTCTTTTTTCGAATCGCAGACCTTTTGGGCGGGAATTCTGGGCTGGCTGTTCGCCCAGGCGATCAAGATGAGCATGAACCTGGCCCGGACCGGCCGCATGGATTTTCACTATCTGGTGAGCCTCGGCGGCATGCCCAGCGCGCATTCGGCCTTGATGAGCGCGATCACGACCGCGATCGGACTTCAGTCGGGATTCGGCAGCGACATTTTCATCCTCGCGCTTGGCGTATCATCGATCGTCATGTTCGACGCCTCCACCGTCCGGCGCGCCGCCGGGACGCAGGCGCGGCTGCTCAACCAGATCGTGGACCAGCTTTTCCAGAAGCATCAGCTTTCTCAAAAGAAATTGCTGGAATTACTCGGCCACACCCGCACGGAGGTGTTTGCCGGGATGCTGTTGGGTATTCTGATCGCGCTGCTCTGCCACACTGTGGCGCTTAATCTTCAATAACCGTAATCGCCTCGACGGGACAACTCTCGGCCGCTTCCCGGCAGGTCGCGGCGGCTTCAACCGGCACGTCCGCTACAATCGTCCGGGACAGGCCATCGTCGATCTCAAAAACTTCGGGACAGAGATCGGCGCAAATTCCGCATCCGGTGCAGGTGTTTTCGTTGACAATCGCTTTCATGTTGACCACCCATTTCCTTTCTCAATTGCGCGCAACGGCGGCGGTTCCAGTTCCGCCGCTCCGCCTTCAACCGCGGCCGCCGGATCGCGCGTCGCGGCGAGGTATTCGCTCTCCAGACTCGCTCCGCGGCGAATCTCGAGCACGCCGGCTCCGGCTCGCAGCAGCACCGGCAAAGCGCGGGCGTTGACCGACTCGGCCGCCGGCCCGTCCGGCGCAAGCTGCGCCGTCAGGCGCCCGCCATCTGGCGATGATATCCAACCAACCTCGGGACACGCAACGCGTAGTTCCGCCAACGGCGCGGGGCCGCGGATATGATAGAGCAGCGTCCGCCCACGGCAAGTCAAAGTCTCCATGCTGTCCTGCCGCACACGCCGCCCGTGCTCGACGAACGCCGCCGTGTCGCAGAGCGTCTCCAATTCGCGCAGATCGTGGGAACTGATCACGACCGTCTGCGCGTCGCGCCGGCGGCGCAAGATGCGCCGTACGCGGGCGGCTTCGCGCGGATCGAGGCCGCTCATGGGCTCATCCAGCAGCACCAACTCCGGACGGCCCAGGAAGGCTTGCGCGATCGTCACGCGCCGCATCATGCCATGCGAGAGCGTGCGCACCGGCGCGAGGCGGCGATCGGCGAGATGGACCCACTCCAGCGCCTCCTCGACCGCGGACTCCGCCTCGTGCGGCGGCAGTCCCTGCAGCGCCGCATACCAGCCAAGCAACTCCCCCACCCTCGCATGCAGCGGCAGGCGCGCATCCTGGGGCAGCAGTGTCACGCGGCCGGCGTGCCGCAAAGGATCGAACGGCCCTTCGCCAAAAAGGTTCACGCTGCCGGCATGCCCGCGCAGGAGGCCGACGCTGAGCGCCATGGCGGTCGTCTTGCCGGCGCCATTGCTGCCCACCAGCCCAAAGAGCGCGCCGCGCGGCACAGTCAGGTCGAGCCCGTCCAGCGCCGTCAGACGACCGTAGCGCTTGACCACGCCGCAAAGTTCAAGGGCGGGCGCCGTCACAGATCCCGCCTCCCGAAGCGCGCATACCCGGCCGCGGTGTAGGCCAGCCCCAGCGCCAGCAGGAACAGCACCGCCGGAACGGCGTGCGCCGTGTCCAGCCGCCAGAGGTCGGCTTCATGTCCTCCGGGCGTCAGCATGCGCACGAGATCCAGCGCGGACCGCCAGCCCGGTCCGGTAAACGCCGCGGCCAGGCCGGATACGGCGGCAAGCGCCATCAGGGCGATCAGGCCGAATACCGAGGCCAGCGTGGGACTCGTCAACAACTGCGACACCGCCAGCGCCACCCCCAGCCAGGCAAAGGCATAGACCCAGGCTTTGAGCGCAAACAGCAGAATCACCAGCGCATTGGCCACGGGATCGAATCCCGCCAGACGCCACCAGCCCATGGCCCAGGCCGCCGCCCCGCTCGCCAGCAGCGCCACCAGCAACTGCGCCGCCTGTCCGGTCAACTTGCCGAACACCCAGCTCCCGCGCGACACGCGAAACATGGCAAAGCGCACGGAGCCGCTCCAGACCTCCTCGGCGATACGCGCCGAGGAAAGCAGAATCACCAGCAGGGGCGTGAAGGCAAACGAGAGCCAGCCATAGAAAAGCGCCAGCGGCGGCAGGGTCAGAAGATCGCGCGCCAAGGCGTCATCGCCCGCCAGTTTGATCAGGCCCTCTCGAAAGGCGTGACTGCGCCAGAGCGCCGAGGTCGAGGCGCCGGCCTGCCGGGATTGTGAAATTCCAACGGCCGACTCTACCTGGTTCTCAACCTGATGCAGCACCTTGATGAAGAGCAATGTGGCCGCCAGCGCGCCGACAAAGTACAGCACCAGCAGCACGAGCGCGCGCCGGCTGCGAAACGCGTCGGCCCATTCCTGCCCTGCAACGATGCCGGAACTTTGAAAAAATCCGCGCATTCCGCCTCAGTGGGTTGTGGATATGTTCGCTTCCACCGGCGTCGCCCCGCCGCCGCCAAACGAAAAGTTATGCCGACTCCGGGCCTTGCCGCCAGCGGGTCCGCCGCCAGCCCCATCGAACAACCCCTCGACTTCCACCATCGGCATGGCCACGGCGGGGTCCACAAAATTCACCAGCTCGAAACCTTCGCCCGTCTTGCCGCGCCAGCCCTGCGGCATCAGCCGGTCCATCTCGTCGTAGGTCGTCGTCAGCGCGCCGCTCAATTCGCTCATCGCCCGGATGCTCTCCTCGGTCGTGAGTTCGCCTTGCTTGCGAATGGTTTCCACCCAGCGATTGATCCCCGTTTCCAGCCGCAAATTCATCGCCGCCACCAGCGTGTCGAAGGCCGCCGCCTGCTCGTCGTTCAGTTCGACGTTGCTCACAAAACTGTTGCGGGCCATCGCGGCGCGGGTGTTCCAGAGATCGGAGGCCTTGCGCAACTCCTCGGTCATCTGCGCGCGCCGCACGGCGCCGGTGGCCATCCGCGCAACCGTACCGGTATTACTCCGCTCCTGCGATGCCGCCACCGCGGCGGCCGTCTCGCCGGTGGCTATACCGGTGGAGGCATGGGCCGCCCGCCTGACGGCCGCCCGCTCGCGCACGGCGTTGTCGTCGGGAAGGCGCAGCAGATCCTTGACCCCGCGCAGGTCCGTGCCCTTCCGCGCCGCGGACGGCGCGTGCTTGCGCGCCTCGGCCAATTCCTTCTTCGCATCGCGCAAATCGGCCCGCGGCCCAAATCCGCCAAGCAGGTAGCCAGCCACCAGCGCCACCACGATGCTTATCGCCAAACGCATATTATTATCCCCCCGCCCTGCGGCTGCCGACCGCGTGTCGCGGCATTATACTACGCCCAGCCTTCGGTCCCAAGCGCATCGTGCAGTTCATCGGGATGGTGCCGGCAGCGAAACTCGATGTGACTGGATTCGGCATGCGCGCGGCTGTAAGGAACACCGGCCCCCATGCGATTGCGTTCGTGCAGTTCGTGCAACAACACAAAGCCCCGCTCCTTTTCCGAGATATCGTCGTCGATCCAGACTTCGCCGGCCGGCACGAACTCGTAGACGTGGTCGTGCCCACCGGCCGTGAAGTCGATGTCGAAAACGCTGCGCACGAAGCGCCCTTTGACGATCCAGACGCTGACGCCGCTCTCCAGCTTTTTCCAAAGGCGATCATGCGCCGCGCTGCCGTCCGGGAGTTGACGGCCATTGTGCGTGGCCGCCTTGACGTCGCCGGAGCGGCGGCGTTCCTTGCGCTCTTCCCGGTCGGCTTCGACCAGCGCTTCGCCGTATGGCATCCCCTTGGCCATCAAGCGGTGCTCCACGAGCAGATGATCGGTAAAAAACCGGCGCTCGTCATTATCGGCTTCCGCATCCATCCAGAATTCCTTCTCGGGAATGTAAGGGTAGCGGTAGTGCTGGCCGAAGTTCGTGAACTCCTCGTCGATGTGCCCGCGTACATAACTGCCATCCACGATCCAGACCACGATGTCCCCTCGTCTGTCGACCTTGCGCAGGTAGGGTTGTTTCATGCCGCTCAGTATACGGCAGCCCACGACGAAGGCAAGGTCGCAGCAAAGCATGAAACAGGAAACGGCAACGGGTCCGCCACAGACACCATTGGAAACTAGCGAAAAGTAAAAATACGAAGGTCTGTAAAACATGTTCGCGCAATATGATGCCGATGTCGCGCACGGCTCAACGATGGTTGAAGCGTTTCTGGGCGGCGTGCCGAAATCACATGCGGCTTTGTACCGGGTTGCCTCGCCAATCTGCCATGTTCATGGCGGCATGCCGGCGGTGTGGATGGCGCACGGCACGGCTGACGGCGTCGTGCCGGTGTCGCAGTCGCGTGACATGGCTAGCGCACTGGTTACGGCGGGATGTGATCCGGTGTATCTGGAGGCGCGAGGGCTGGGCCACACCGCGTGCGAGATCGGCCCCGATGGCAAACCTCTCGAACCGAACAAGCTATTATTCGAGGACGATGTGAGCCGTTTTATTGTGCGGTCACTTCAGTGATATCGGGATCCTGACCGAGCCTGGCGAGAATCTTGGCGGACGGGGTATTGTCAACCGTGATCGCGCAGGAGGCCGCCTCGTTGTTCTTGAAGATCAGGGGAAGGCGTAATACTATGCCGTCCGTGACGCGCCTATGGGATGATAGTGATTTCTTATCAATCGTCAGCAAGTCAGGAAGGGGATGGTAAGCATCGGTTGATGAATCTCCGAACCACCAACATTGCCGTGGCTCGGCGTTTGGCCGCCGTGTTGTTGCGGCAGGGCGCCTGGTTAGTTTTCGGCGGCATGCTGGTTCTCCAGGCGATTGTCTGGCTGAATTATCGCCACTCGCCATTTTATGCAGGCCTGGTTTGCGATGCCAAGCAGTATGCCGAATGGGCAAGAGCTCTGATTGCCGCGCACGGAAACTCCAACGAGGTGTTCTATCAGGCGCCTCTGTATCCTTATGTCGTGGCCGGGCTGTGGGCTGTATTCGGACCGCATCTTGGCGTCATCTACCTGGCTCAAATGCTGCTCAACGCTGCGACAGCGGCGTTGCTCTTTGTCATGGGACGCGACGCCGGCTCCAAATGGACGGGCTGGGTGGCCGCGGCAGGGTATTGCTTCTATGGCATGCTGACGTTCTATGCCTTCAAGCTGTTGAGCGAAACGCTCGCCGTTTTCCTCCATGTTCTTCTGGTCTACCTCATGTTCTCGGCCCGCTCCCGGCTAAGATGGCTGGCTTCCGGCGTTGTGTGCGGGATGCTGATTCTGACCAAGCCAAACGTCGTGTTGCTGGCGCCGTGCGTGGTCGCGTATCTCCTCCTGATCGTGCCCGCCGCCAGCCTTCGGGAGCGCCTATCCTGGGCCGGATGTTTTCTCCTGCCGGCCATGCTGATCGTGGCGCCCGCAACCTGGCACAACTATCGGCTTGAGCGTCAGTTTGTCATGGTGTCGGCCAACGGCGGGATCAATTTCTATATCGGCAATAATCCGAGAGCCGATGGAAT
>CAIYGI010000118.1 GCA_903925685.1 uncultured bacterium | reverse complement strand
GTCCGGCCGCATCGGACGGATATTCAGCAAGCGGCGGCCATGGGTGTATGCTTTGGTGGCATAGTCTGGCTGCCATGGGTTGAAGGCGAAGTAAGGCGATCCGTCCAGCGCCGTGTTGATCGCAACCGGGCTTTCGGCCCGTACCTCAAGCGCATCGAAAACCACCTGCCAGGCAAGACCGTTCGTCGAACGCCACAGGCGGATGCTGTGCTCGTTCGCGCCGAAGAGCGGGCGGGCGGAGAAAAGCAACGCGCCATCAGGTGTCCGCACCAAACACGGTTCCATCCATGTTTGCTCCCAGCCCATCTGCCCATCCTCGCCCACGCTGATGGCGATCGGCGTGAAACTGACGGGCTGCCAGACCCCATCGGAGGAAACCTCCCAGCGCATCACGCCGGCGGCAATGCTGGCAAACTTCTCCCCCGTTGACCCGGGACGCGCGCTCACCGCCATCGCGGGCATGAGCATACCGTCGCCATCCGCCACGCCAGCCCCAAGCCCCGGTCCGGTGAGCCGCCAGCGGAAAACGTCTCGGTCGCGCACTGCCAGCATCTGCTGGGTAATGGGCACGGACGGAACGACCGGCAAGTCGTCGGAACGGTATTGGCGCTCGGAGGCGATCCGAAACCCGCTTCGTCCAAATTCAAATTGGTAAATGACCTTTCGGTGTTCTGCGTTGTAGTAAGCGCTCCGCTCCCAGGTGAGATCCTTCCGGACTGGCAACTCCATAACCGAATCCAACCCGAAACCGGTTCCGGCATGAGGGTGCGGAGAGCCATCCGCTCTCCGGGCACCTTCCGGAACAAACCACACCCAGGCAGCGCCTTTCATGACCATGCGCGCCTGGCCGGAAGCTAGATCGCCAATGATCTCGTTCTGGCTCAATGCAATGTTTTCGCCCTGTCCGATTCGATCCAAATCATCGAAAAAGACGATGCGATTACCACCTGTGTTATCCGGCCCGTTTTCCGACTGTAACGTACAGAAAAGTGCCGCCAGGTTAGGTCCAATCTGGACGGGTCGTCCAAGTCCGACACGCCAGCTCTTGCTGTCATGATTCGGGGCTTCGCCTTGATCTTGGAACAGTCGCGACACGGCGACGTCTCTCTGGATCACATTGGTTATGGCCATGTTCGTTTCTCCTTCGTTACTATTCAGCCCCGCCAGGACAGGATTCAGGAGTCAGAATTCAGCGTTTCCGACCCGCGCGCCCCTACGTGGCGCGGCTACAGCGTTTCTGTAGCAACGGCACGCTTGCCCTCCGTAGCGCCTTGGCGAAGGAGGGGAGGGCCGTTTTCCTGCCGTCCTCATTCTGACTCCTGAATTCTGGTTCCTGGCTGAGTACCATCCTTCGATGGTTTCACTTGTTGCCCAAAGCCTGCGCCAGCACTGGCCGCCAGATGCCGCCGTTCATGGCGGAGTTATGAACTCGCACGGCCAAAACATTGGTTCCGCCGTAGGTCAGGAGCTCGGGCTTGACCTCTACTGCAAACGGCACATCCCAGAGTTGGAGCGCACTGACCTTC
>CAIYGI010000117.1 GCA_903925685.1 uncultured bacterium | reverse complement strand
TGCGCGAAACCGCCAACTTCAAACGGTTCCGGAAACTCGTGGATCGATGGGTAGACCTCGCCTTAAAACTCTCTCAACTTAAGACTCGACAAGGCAAGCATTCAGCGTAACCATACCCCCAGAAGACGGTACTCTCAAGTGGTTCATTCTCTCCTCCTTTTAGCGTCAGCAGTGAACCTTTGCCGCGTTTCGCGGCGTAGTGGTCCACAGTCTTGTGTGTCTATCAGATCCATTTCTTTGTAAACTTTGCGTAATTGTACTCGTCGATCACCTTCAAAATGGTGCTTGGTGGTGGAACAGAAACTCTGTCACGAAGATACTCAACCATGTTCTTGGAGATCGTCATGAACAAGATGTACTTGCCACTCGGATCGGTAGAGTAGTGGCACCGGTAAGGGCTTTGAGGTTGTCTGTCATGCGGGAATACCTTCCCTCAGAACGACTTGAACCAGCGGACTCACTGACGGAGGTCCATTCTCAAAAGCATTTCGCGAGTATTTGACGGTCGTTATGACGACATCGTTGGCAAACCCGATTTCCCATGCAATCTGCCGGATCAAGTTACGTGTGGATCTGTCAAGATGATCCACGACCACGCAGATATCCAAGTCAGACTCGTGAGTCGCATCACCCCGCGCCCGGGAGCCGAACGCCCAAAGCGCCGCATGCGGCAGCGACTGCCGAAGTCGCGCAGCAAAAGCAAAAAACACGTTTTTGTCGCTGAGATTCATGGCTGACGCATCCGCTACTGAAACGGAACAAGAGACTACCAATCTTTCTGACTCCTGAGCCTTTTGCAAAATGCGTTGGAGTACAGGCTAAATGTTCCAACTGACGAGATACTGCGCGCTTCGTGGGCAAACCGCAAGCGGAATTAAAGAGCATAAAATGCGTCGTTTTGTGGCATTCCAGTCCTGATGCGGGTTAACCGAAAGGGCCAATTAAGGATTGTGCAATGATCGGCGGGTACTCACCTGAGCAAATGGAGCAGTTGGTGGGCGGCGCAACTTAGCGCCGTACCGTGGTATGACGCCGTGTTTGCCAATGTCAGTCCTCCTTGGCTTCGTCCGGGGTGACCGTCACGAGGGACACAATATGCAGGATATGCTCACGATCGAGGTGGCCGTCGAGGTAGTCCCAGACCATGTTCTGGCGTTCAATCTGAGACTCAGTGGGTGTGGACGAGTTCGGTCTTCGCGATCCCGACAATGGACCTCAAGACGGTATTCACCGAGCGTTCATCGGGGAAGTATTGAGCCACATCCGGGGAGAGTAGGATAAGGTTAGTCCCCTGCTGGAACCGCTTTGCGTATTTGCCTCGTATCCCGCCCTTAAGTTTTGAGAGGTCGTACTCCGGCCGCAGATCGTCCTCTATTTCTCTATTATTCGCCTTCTTCATAGTTTTCGTTGGTTAGCGGCAGCCTTTTTTAGGTCCATTCGAAATTCATGGGTACATCTTCAAATCCTTCCTGTTTTCGCAATGGGTGGATGCTGCGCCAATTCCAGGCGGGCGTCAAGGCGGACGGTGGATCCCCAAACTACACATGCACTTTTGGCCAACCACCCCATTTGCGCAGCGGGAAATGACAGTGTATGCATGTGATTTGACCTTTGCGTGCATCAGCGATTCAAAAAATCCTCAGCCGCAATGGCGACGTTTGGAAAGGCTTTCCTCACAGGTTTGTCGAATGTCACAAACGGCACGCCAAGTTGTTTAGCCAAGACGACGAATTCTCCATCGTAGGCTGTGATGTTGTGGTGAAAAGTCAGTTCCAGCACATCGTCGGATGGGACCGCGAATTCCCGGCTCATCCAAAGGGCTTCGGCTTTTTCCATGGTCCTTCTGGCCTGCGATAGCGACATGCCTTCATGGCGCATATAGAGGGTCAAGATGTTCCTCACCTCCGATCTGCATATCAAGGGCACGGCCCAATCCGCATCCTTGAGAAACACTTCATCGGCCAATGCGCTTTTGTCGCCCGGGATCAGCAAATAGGCGATGAGATTTGAATCGGCAACGATCATGGGCGACCTTCGGCGTTTGCCATCTGGATTAGACGATCATTCAATCTGCCCGGAAGGGATGCCCGGTGGTTTCGGAAATCGAGCAGCAAGGCGTTAATATTCACTCTGGCAGGCGCGACGATCATTTCCAGGCAGGCCAAGGCTTCTTTATTGAGGCTTCTACCGTGTTGCTTCGCCCGTTGCTTAAGGGCGGTGTGAACCGGCTGCGGAATATCTTTTAAAGTTATGGTTTTCATGCCGGAACCATATCACAACCATAATGGTTGTCAACGGCGCTTGCCATCATTCTTACCTTGCGAACAGTTAACGGAGGGGTGATATGCCTCAAAACCGGCAGTCGCACGTTCTGATATGCAATTTACGCCGCCCTTTTTCCGGTCAATCTGATTTCGCCTGATTCACCCACAACCTGACGTTTCCACCTTTCTGAAGGTCGCGTCCTGGGCATCCAAATCCTTCCTGTTTTCGCAATGGATGGATGCTGCACCAGTTGCGCGGTGATGTCAAATAGGCGGTGGCGGTGTGGCCAGTTGTGCGGTGGGCGAGCGGTGGGACTTAGCGCCATACCGTGCGACGCCGTATTCACAAATGTCAGTCCTCCTTGGCTTCGTCCGGGGTGACCGCCACGAGGGACACAATATGCAGAATATGCTCACGATCGAGGTGGCCGTCGAGGTAGTCCCAGACCATGTTCTGGCGTTCAATCTGAGACTTGCCCGTATGAATGGCATCGTCTTTCTCCTGCCGCGACGTTGTCCGACTTTCTTGCGCGCCATTTTACCTGTGGCGGTCGCTACGCCTTGCTCCTCTTCGTTCGGTACGTGGAGGGACTCTCCGCCACGCGGGACACCGCCTGCTCCTCGTGAGACAGGTCCACCAGGTTTTTTCGATTCGCCTGGCGCTTTCTGATGTCCGCGAAAATGCCACTTAGATCGTAGTTGAACCGCTTGGCGTGTGCCCGGCGAATCCTGTGAATCTCATCCACGATTGAATCTGTTTTCATCTTGCGTCACCTCCTGATTCGCCGCCGCAATGAGATCACGCGATGGCCGCGAACACAGGTAACTGACGACGCTCGTCTCGATGTAAACTTTTTCGTTCATTCAAATCCGCTAATACCACAGTTGACTGTGGTTTTTCTCCGACTCCAATGGGATCCCGTTGCATCGGGCTGAAATTTGACAGTCTTCATGCGAGCGACGCATAGGCCTTTTGGAAGACGGCGTCGGCTGCACGCAAGTTCACCGCCCCCCGATCAACTTCCGCACAGCGCCGCCGGAGTTCCGTTTTCCACTTGGCCGACAATTTTGGAACCTCGGGCGCATCCAGGCTTTCGATGAGCTTCTCGGCCACGAATGCCCGCAAGAAATGCGGAAGTTCCAATGCTTCCGACACAACCTTTTCAGCAGTAATACTCATATATTCGGCATTTTTCCTGTTCTTGCGATCATCCAAGGTTTTCTTCTAATTCGACCGTTGGTTGACTCCGGCTATGGTTCCTGCCGTCAATGTGAATAAGCCTACGCCGATGTTGGTGAGGTTGTCAAACCCGCCTTTACCATATGGTTAAGAAAAAAGCGGCGCCATGCGACTGCGCTCAGGGACGTGTCACCCGCGCGGCTGCGAATGCGGACGAAATGGGCGAAAGCCACCGCGTTCCGCGGCGGCAACGATCAACATCACCGTCTTGATCTTCGCAGCCGAACCAGGTTTCGGCATTTCAAATCAAGGGAAATCGAATATCCAATATCCAACACGGAATGTCCAAGTGCAGATCGGCATAATCCGTTGCGAGCAGTTCCATTTTGTCTTCCCTTCATCATTGGAAATTCCTTGTTGAATATTGGATATTCAGTCCCCCACCCCAAACATCTCGCATCGAGTTGCGAGCGGTCCCTTGTTGGATATCCTACGTACTCCTTCCAAACACTTCGTCTTGACCGGTCAGCCTTTGGCAACGCCGATCGGCCGGAGCCGCACGATCGGTTCCACGAGGTCGGCCTGCGCGGCGATCACGGCGGCGATGTCCTTGTAGGCGAGCGGCGCCTCCTCCAGGTCCAGCAGGCGCCCCCGGCGGCCGCCGCGCTTCTGAATCGGTTTCCAGCCATCGAAGACCACCCCCGCCATGGCGCGGTCGCAGGCGTCGGGATCGAGGGTACGGCATGCCTCCATGCGCCCCATGCGCCGGCCGGCGCCGTGGGAGCACGACTGGAACGCCTCGGGGTTCCCGAGGCCGCGGACAATGTACGAATTCGTTCCCATGCTGCCGGGGATGATGCCGACTTCGCCTTTGCGCGCCGAGGTCGCGCCCTTGCGGTGAAGCCACACGCGGCGCCCGAAGTGCTCCTCCTCGGCCGCGTAGTTGTGGTGGATGTCGATCGGTGGATCGAACTCGACTCCGGGGCAGGTATCCATGACGGCGGTTTGAAACGAGGTCATGATGCGCGCCCGGTTTTCGCGGGCGTAGGCCAGGGCAAAGGTCATGTCGCGGATGTAGTCCTGCGCCTCATCGGTTTCGAGCGGCAGGAAGGCGAGTTCGGCGTCGGGCAACTCAATCTTCCCGCGCTCGTTGACACGCAGCGCCAGGCGGTGGTAGTGCTCGGCGATGCGCAGGCCGAGGTTGCGCGACCCGGAGTGAATCATGAGCCAGACGAGGTCGTCATCGGCCGCCTGGAGTTCAATGAAGTGATTGCCGCCCCCGAGCGAGCCGAGATTACGGTAGGCCAGATCCCATCCGTGGTCGTCAACCCCGCCCGGCAGGTCGCCATCACGCTCGCGCAGTCCGTCCCACTTCTGCGGCAGGCGGTGCGCGTGGCCCTCGCCGAGCGGCGTCAGTTCCTTCACTACGGACAGGATGCGGCGGATGAGTTCCGGGGAGAGGTCGGATGCCGCCAGGTTCGTGCGGATGGCGCCCATGCCGCAACCGATGTCCACGCCGACGGCGTTCGGGATGAGCGCGCGTTCGCAGGCGATCACGCCGCCGATCGGCATGCCGTAGCCGACGTGGCAGTCGGGCATCAGCGCCACGTGGCGGAACACCGCCGGGTGGTTCGCGAGGTTCGCCGCCTGCTTCAGCGCGCCGCCGTCCACCAGCGCGCACCACGACAGCACCGGCTTTGCCCCAAGGTCTTGTCGTTGCCATTCCATGCCGCCGTTTCTACCATAAAAAGAGTGCAATTGGTTGACAACAGTTTGTGGCCTTGGCAGGTTACATACATGTCTGGAGGCCACCAACCGCCTTCCGGCTGCGGGTGTTGAGTGGCCGGATGCTGGTTCCGGTGTGATAGGGCCGCCGGTTTCGTCGCCGGCCGTAGCCACAGTCAGCGGCGTCACGAGACGACGAGATTCTACCGGGTCCGGGCAATCGTGCCACTACCCGACTAGGAACGACTTGACCGATTCCACGGCATGGGCGCGGGTCAGGCAAGTGCATATCCGTTGCGAGCTGTTCCATTTTGTCTTCCCTTCATCATTGGAAATTCCTTGTTGGATATTGGATATTCAGTCGCCCGGCCCAAACATCTCGAAGCGACACAACCGCCCATGATCCGCGCGTAGAGAGCGGGCAGGGAGTGCGCAGGTGTAAATTTCCTAGATGAATCTGAAAAAAGATGTAATTTGGTCTTGACAGGCGATATATTGGTGGTATATCACTATATTCATTA
>CAIYGI010000116.1 GCA_903925685.1 uncultured bacterium | reverse complement strand
GGCGATCAGCGCACTCCTCGCAGATTTAACCCACGCCGCTTTTTACCACCCTGAAACCGGCGCGCGTTTGATCTACGAACTCGCCTGATAAATACCAGAAAAGTGCCAACTCATTTTCCTCCGAGATCAGGAAGTGTGAACGTCGCGGCGATTTCTTCTGTGCCAGCCGCGGTGCCTCGTGGTCTATCGTGCATGTGCGGGGGAGGCACGGCGGAATCTCACAGCGAAGCCACAGACAAACTGAAAGTGCCGTAACCGCCGCACTGCGCGCGGTGGCGCATTACCGTGTCGGTGTCGGCGCGAGCGCGCCAGGATGTAGAAAAGGAAGTAGGATGCGAACAACGACCTCTCGCTTGGTAGCAGGCATTGCGCTGATGGTCTCGACGGCCTTGTCCACGGCGGCGTCTGGCGCCGCGGAACCTGCGCCAACGACGCCGCCGGTTCGCCTTGCCATACTGGCGGTGGACGGAACGGACGAAAGCCGGGCTGTGGCGGATCTGCTGACCGCGAAACTGGCGCGAGGCGATCAGGTGCAGGTTGTCGAGCGCGCCGAATTGGACCGGATTCTGGGCGAGCAGGCACTTTCCGCTGCCGGCCTCGCGGATCAGGATAAGCGCATGACCCTCGGACGCACGCTGAAGGCGGACGGTCTGCTGTTCCTGGAACACGACAAGCTGAAGAAGCGCATGAGTGCGCGACTCGTGGAAACAGGCTGTGGCTTCCAAGCCAGCCGGTGGTATTACCCTTTGGCCGATGAGACCGCGGCGATGTTGGCGGAGAAGACTGCCGACGACGTGACACGGGCGTTGGGCAAACTGGCCTTGAACCCCGCACAACGCCTTCTGGTAAGTGTCGTATTCGTCGGCAACGCCACGCTTTCGCCCGAGCACTTCTGGATTGAAGATGAGGTGCCGGAGTGTCTGGCTGCCTATCTGAGCCAGGATCCGCGCGTTTTGGTACTTGAGCGTCGGCACCTGGATAAACTGCTGACAGAGGCGTTTCTCACGACCGGCGCACCGGAGTTCCGGTCTGCGGGCGTGCTGGTGGATGGAGAAATCGCGCTTAAGCCCGGACAGGTCGTGAACAAGCAAGCCCAGGCGCTGGTTTTCACCATGCGACTCTGGCGGGCGGATCATACCGAGTTGTCCGCCGTCAGTGTGGACGGCACACTGGATGCCATGGACGATCTTGTCGCCCGCGGCGCCCGTGCGCTGCGGGACGCGCTGGTCAAGGTCGGTCCGCAACGGGATGGACTGCGGGTGGAAGAATCGAAGATGCTGCTGAATCTCAATCGCGCATGGGCGACCGAGACGGCGTATGCGCTCGACGTGACGAATGCAGCGGCCCGTCAGGCCCTGATCACAAAACTCGTGGGTGACAATCTGGCCTACAATCCGGACCCTTCGAACCCCATGGACCCAAAGTCTTGGGACCGAACAACCGCTTTGCAGAAGGCCAAAGACCTGCTGCGCGCCCGCGATCTTGACCGTGCCACCGGTTATGCGAATGTGATCAAGGCGTTGGGCACCAGCCACACGTATGGCTTTCTGAGCCGCCGGGAGGTAGAGGACGACGAGGAGTTGCGCGCCTTGGTCAGGCCGATTCGCCAAATCGTTCGGCTCAAGGAGGAAAGGTTCTACGGCAACAGCCCCGACACGCTCCAGTTCCTGGCCAAGGCGTCCAGCGTGTTTTTCGACAACGAAGTCGATCGTGCTGCGTATCTGGACTCCAGGATTCTGAAGACACTGAATGCTACCAACACTCCCGGGCCGGCACGTTTGCACCAATCCCTGATGTTCTTGCACAGTGGTCCCCGGCCACCGGCTTTTGAAGAGGCGATGTACCGTTCGTCGGACCCGGCGATTCGATTCTGCCTGCTCACAATGGCGTTCTACGCTGCGATGACGGAGAGGGAGCAGCTCTACCTGGCCCCGAAAGCGCTGGCTCGCCTGGATGGGATCGCGGGCACTGTTGACATGCTGCTTAACGACATACGGGCGCGGCATCTGGCAGGGCATTGGGGCGTGGGTTACCCGGTTCTGAACGATGTGACACGAGACCTTGAGACGTTGCTCAAGCATTGTCCAGAGGCCAAACCGCAAGTCAGCGCATGTATTTCGAAAACCTTGGAAACCTCGCTTGCACAAGGGGACTTCTCGGCATTTCTGTGGCTGCCAGGCACGGCATTTTTCCCCTTTGTGGAGCCGCGCGATCAAGCCCGCCTGATCGAACGCGTGCTCACGCTCCGGGATCAGGGTACGCCTCTTCCTGACACGCGCATGGGAACGTCATTCGCGGAGTTGGAGAAACAGCAGCGAGCGCTAGCAACCCAGTTTCCCGACCTGAAGATTAAGGTGAGGCCGGGTGTGGCGACACGTGTGCTGCTGAAAGCGAATGCGCCTGCCTTGTTGAGCCGCGTAGGCGATCAGGATGCGTGGACCGCTTTCAAGAACAACCATTCGCCGTACCCAAAACGAATGCTGCTTGATGGGAATACTTTATGGGTCGGAATGAGCAGTGTGGCAGGCAAAGGGACGGCCTCGAAGGACTCGGTCTGCAACGTAGCTTTGCTGCAACTCGATCTGCGAAGCGGTGCAATCCTGTCGTTTCGGAAGGGCGTCCCGTCCGGGCCGCAAGGTTCTCCGTGTCCACCTGACAGCATCAGTACGCCAGGCGATCTGGCACCGCTTACGCGCTGGGGCGATTGGATTTGCATGGCGGTACGCGGCACAGGCGTTCTGCTGTTCCCCTCCGAACCGTCGACGGGCGATACGTCCCTGCGAGGAGTGAAGCGCCTTGCGGAAGCAGAGGGACTCCCTTCCACCGCGATTCACGCGGTCGCTGGCCTTGGGGATGACCTCTACATCGCGCTCAAATCGGTCGTCGTGAAATGGAACCTGAAAAGCGAAGCGATCACCATGGTGGCAAATCTGGAGAGCAAAGTGGCGAACTCGCCCCTGCGAGGCCGGATTGACGTCCTCATTCCTGATGTAGATAAAGGATGCCTGTATGCGGCCGGAGAAAAAGGATTTCGCCTGGATCAGGCGACGGCCCAGTGGCAACAAACACACACCGGGATCATTAATCGTCAGTCCTACGTCATGATGCCGGATGGCAGAAATGTGGTGTGGCAACGTTTCACTGGATTTATTTCGGCCTCATTCGACCCCCGGACAGGACGTGTGCGACAGATGAGAGACCCGGAATTGCCGCGTTTTCCGCTGCCGGACGGGTGCACGCCGGATTTCGATTTCATGGCTTACGAGGGCGGCACACTTGTGCCGCTGGGGGCGGCTCCGGACTGGAGCATCCAATACTGCTGGCCCGCAACGAATGCCTTGCCAAAAATTCTGGCGTGGACGGCGGAGGCTTTGAACACTCCGACACCGGCGCCAACGCGGACGCTACGACCGACGACGATGCTTGAACTTGAACCTGTCGCCCCAGACGAACCCGAACAGGAGGTTGCGGAGAGAAGGGCGCTTCGCGAGATGTTGCAGTCTCACGCCCACGAGTTTCCATTTTTGGAACCCAACACTGACGCCGCTTGGGCCCATTATCAGACACTCGCGCTTAATCGAAAACCGATTCGCAATGCCGATGGATACTATGACGCCATCCGGTTCAAGTGGCCGGTGACGGGCGGCAAGTTCATCTGGTCGATGGTCGTTCCTCCGAAGAGCACGCTCACTTGGTGGGTGATTCCGGTCGAGGGCCAGATGCGCGGCTTCGAGAACTACATAGCGCGAAAGTTGACCGAGGACGTGGAAGGGGTGGGAAAGAAAGGGACGCTCGTCATGTTCCAAGACCTTCGCACAGCCGGTTTCGTGCCGGGCAAGGAGTACATCCTGTGGTTCGGCTTCGAACACGATAAGCCCGTGGACCTGCCGGTCTCCCTCAACGTGATTGCCGACGATGCCGTTACCATTCCGCACCTCTTCGAGCGCATTTTCGGGGCCCGGATCGAAACGCTCAGGATCATGAAGTTATGATGAAGTGGCTTCGGGAGATTCTGGCGGCGGCGGTTGTACTGGCGCTGGCGACCTTGCCGGTATGTACGGCCGCGTCCCCGCCGTCGGCCACAAATGAGCCGAAGACCGTGGTCGTCCTCAACTTCGCCGATACCGAGGGCAACACGAACGCGTCGTTGCGCTGGCTCTCCAAGGGGCTGGCGGACCTGCTGATCACCGACCTGACGGCGGGCTCGCCGCGATTGCGCGTGGTCACCCGCGAGAACATGCAGACGCTTTTGCAGGAGGCCGAGTTGGCCGACAAGACCTTTGGCCACGGTGGAATGCCGGACGAAGCCGCGGAGGCGCTCAGGAAATACGTCACTGTCGATCACCTCGTCTTCGGCACCTATGCGCTGCGTAACCGCCGGTTGACACTGACGGCCAGGGTGATCGCTCAAGACAACGGCTTGGCCCTTGCCGAGTGTAGCGCGGAGGGAGATCTGGACCGCGCCCTGGACCTTGAGCGGTCGCTGGCGGAGAAGTTACTGGCCTTCTGGGAGGGAGGAAAAGCGGAGGCGCCACGATTTGTCCTGCCCCGCTGGACCGACTCGCTGCCGGCCGCCCAGCACCTCTACGAAGGCATCGATGCCTTCGACAACGGCCGATTCACGGCCGCGTGGTACGAATTCAAGCAAGCCCTGCGAACGGACCCCGCCTATGCCGACGCGCGCTACTGGCTTGCGCGCATGCACTACTACCGCCAGGAATACGAGCACGCTTCGATCGAGTACGGGACGTTTATCCGCCAGGCGCCGTGGCACGGTCGCGCGGGCGACGCGGTGATGGAGTATGTACACAGCCGGGAGCGCACCTCAAACGACCCGCAGACGCTGCTCGCCCTGTATCGCTCACTGCGGGCGGGCGACTGGCGCGGCACGGTCGTTCACAACCAGCTTGGGTATGTGTCCACCTCGCCGCTGGCTGATTGGCTGCTGAAACGGGAGGAGACCAGTCTGGCATACCTTGGCGAACGCGAAACCGCCTTCCGGGCCATGCACGATGAGATCGCCGCGGCCATGCGTGAACGGCAAACCGCCCCCTGGACCAACGATTCCGCGCGGCTGATGGCCGAGCTGGCCGAACTGAATGAGGATACGGGCCGGGAACGGCTCGACAGCCCTTATCTTCCCTACATGACACATGTGCTCTCGACCAACGGTACGACCGTAGGCGAGGATATGACCGGCGGCGACCTTTGCGGCCGGCGCTACCTGTGGGGTCTCAACCATCGCATCCTGGCGCCGCCCGGAACATGCATCACTGGCCTGACGGCCTGCGTGGAACGTACCGACGACCCATGGCATAACAGTGTCTGCCGCTTGCAGATCCGGCGATACCGCTACGTAGACATCGATACGTGCTGGACCGGAAATAAATCCCCACCGTGCCGCACCAACCTCTTCCGCGTCAACTTGCCGCCCGGTTGCACCTGGTTCTACCTTCGGCCTGAATTTTACGGCATCGAGACGAAGGCGCCGACGAACAGACCGCCCCCGAGCGTCGCGCGTTTCGACGGCTGGTGGATCAAGGCCGACCTGGCGCCACTCGGCGAAACCGGCCGCCTCGCCGTCCGGGTCGACAACTGCGCCAATCACCGCACGCTGGTGGACGATCGCTATGCGCGCTCGTACGACGGGGATATAGCGAACCTGTCCACCGGCATGCACCGTATCGTAGTGGAGAACCTGTGGGGCAAGAATATCGGCTACGCGCCCTTTGCGACCACCGTGGTGGTCCGGGCCGGCCAGAACGAGACACTCCGGACGACGTTGCCGTTGTCGGCCGCCGGGCGCGCGCTCGGCTGGGGGGAGCCGTTCGGCGTGGCGAATCTCTACCCAACATTCAAGTTACGCCCGCCCCGCGAGGACAACTGGCGGGATGGCCATCCCAGCATGGCGTTCGACCGGCGCACGGAGCGCGCGGTGGTGGTGTGGGCGCACCGGGACGACCTGTGGGTCTCGGTGTCCACAAATGGCGTGCCGTGGAGCCCGCCGGCCAGCCTCGCGCCGCCCGTGAATTCCGCGCACGTCGAAGTCAACCCCCGCCTGATTCTCGATGAGCAGGGGCGGTACTGTCTGCTGTTTCAGTCGGATCGCGGTATGCACCGTGGACTGGCCAGTTACGCGGCCTGGTCGCGTGACCTGGGCAGTTGGTCGCGTCCGGTGATGGTTTCGCCCGGACCGGAATGGCAGCAGGACATGATCCAGGCCCTGGACGGCACGTACGTGGTGATTTGCACGGCGCATAGCCGGGGTCCCGGGTGGCCGTCCGGCCTCATGATACGCCGTAGTTCCGATCTGGTCGCATGGTCGAAGCCGATAGACTGCTCCAGCGCGATTGGCAACCCGCAGACGATGTGCCTGCGCCAGGATTCCCAGGGGTCTTTTCATCTCGCGTATGTGCAGGGGGGGGCGATGCCGGGCAGGGTGCGTGCGAAAACTTTCCTCAGACATTACGTGTCAAATGACCTCCTCCACTGGCGGTACGCCACACGGGTGGAAACGGGACTGAAAATCATAGAACCCGTCTCTCTGTCGGCTGTATGCACTGCGGACTCGATCTATGTCGGAATCGGCGGCTCTGACGAAATGTACGGCAGCGCTGAACGATTCAGTCTGCTGCGTCTGCCGTTGCGCATGTCGGAAATCACCCCCCAATACGCGGCGTTGCCGCCTGGCGTCGTGGATGGCCTATGCGACGTGGCGGCGGGCACAGATAAAAATACGCTGACGCTTGTCTGGCAGACAGGCAAGAGCCAACTGAGCGAACTGTCGCCGTCCGGACCCGTGCTAGGCATGTCCGGCACGCCCTGCGCATTCACCAATGCCCCGATGGAGAAAACACGATGAACCAAACGCTGCGGTGGGTCGGGGCCGGGTTGATGGGCGTCCGCCTCGGTTGGGCCGGCGATACGCCTGCGCCGGCGCCGGCTGCCAGCAATGCGCCGGTAGTGGTGTGCGTCGGTAGCTTCGCCGGCAGCGCCGGCGATGCGGAGGAACCATTTGCCGCCGCGGTGTCGGACCTGCTGACAACCTGTCTCTCGCGCCATCCGGACGTGCGCGTGGTGGACCGGCAGCACCTGGGAAGCGTCATGCGCGAACAATCCGTGACCGCCGCCGGTCTTGCCGACGCGGCGACCGCCGCGCGGATCGGAC
This sequence comes from uncultured bacterium, assembly GCA_903925685.1. Lineage (GTDB taxonomy): Bacteria > Verrucomicrobiota > Kiritimatiellia > CAIKKV01 > CAIYGI01 > CAIYGI01. The sequence goes on along the minus strand of CAIYGI010000116.1, from coordinate 7,259 downwards.
ATCTGGTGGGCGCCGGCAGGATCGTCACCGGCAGCGCCCTCGTGCTGCGCGACGAGGCGACCATCGCCGCCACCGTGCTCGACGTGGCCAGCGGCGTCGTCCAGGCGGGACGGCGCGTCAGTGGGAAGACATCCGGACTCGTCGAACTGACAAGACGGTTGGCGGACGGTCTGGCGCAGGACCTGCGCCTCAAGCCGCTGCCGCTTGCGCAGGGCGCCGGCGAGGAGCACCCTGAAGCCTCGCTTTATTACCTGCGCGGCCTCGGTTATTTCCATGCCGGCAACTACGATCACGCCTTGATGGACTTGATGTGTTGCGAGGACGTCCAGCCTGATCACCGCACGGCGGCGTTCTGGCGCGGCCGCTGTTACGAGCGGCTGCAGGACTATGCGCACGCCCGCATCGAGTTCGCGCGATTCCTGCGGCGCGCGCCCGATGCCGCCGAAGCCGGCGCCGCCAGACAGTGGCTCAAGGAATGCGACGGCAAGGCCGGACCGGAACGCCCGCTTATCCCTCCGACGTCAACCAACGCTGCGGTGCTCCCCAGCCAGGAATCGCCCGCGACACCCCGCTGACGTATGAACAGCGAGGGGTTCCAGCGAGTCAGTTCCCTTTCCCCGACACGGGGAGTAGGATTGGCTCCATTGAGGATGTTCTAACATGCTTGGAGGCAACCATGTCTTTTCAACTCAAACATCTTGAACTCGCCGGGTTGTGCTGCCTGATCGGATGTTACGGGTTTACCGCTCAGGCGAATTCGAACGTTACGACCCTGGCTCTGATTGAAGGGCAGGCGGCGCGCCGGCCGGCGCCGGCGGTCAGCGCCACGTTGCAGGCGGCGTGGTTTCGCCAGGCGGGCGTAACGCTCGTTGAGCGCGACGCGGTTCAGAAGATCGTCCAGGAACACCAACTGGCCGCGGCGAACCTGACCGCCATTGATAGCCGGCTGCAACTGGGGCGGATCATTCCGGCGGATGTCCTGCTCTTCGTGCAGTGCGTGCAGGGCATGCCGACCCCCGCCACCCGTATCGACTTGACCGAAAGCCGCACGGGCATCACGCTCGGCAGTTGGATTCGTGACGACGCGGACATCCAGTCGCATACCGCGGCGGTCATGGAGGAACTCGGCGAGGCCCTGCAGAAGCGCCAAGTGCCCCCAGGCCAAAGGCATCTGGTCGGTTTGCTGGAGTTTCGCGGCGAAGAGTCCGGACTCGGACTGGAGAACCAGGCCGTCGCACTGGGCGAACTCGCGATGCCCGCCATTAGCCGGATTCCGAATGTCATTGTCCTTGACCGGGAGCACCTGGACCACCTGCGCACGGAAAAGGAACTGACGGCGCTGGATCAGGAACTACGCGCGTCCCTGTCATTGCTTGAAGGCGGAGTGCGCCGGACCCCGGACCGGAAGGGACTCGCCGTGACCGTGGTCCTCCGGCCGGTGGCGGGTGGCGCTCCGCAGAACCGAATGTTCGACGTGCTGACTAACGACATTGTGGGCGCACGGACCCGCGTTGCAGCGGCGGTGGCGGAAATGCTCAAGACGGGTCCACCGAAGGCCGTGGAACTCGACCGGGCCAAAGAGGCGGCGCTCTTTGGAGAGCAGGCAAGATGCTGGGACAAATGGGGCGACCACGCGCGCGCCGTCCGTGCGGCCGATGCCGGTTTCGCGTTGGATGACAGCCAGACCTGCCGGTTCCTGTTGATTCAGACCTTGGTTTCCGGTTCGGAACCCTCCCTGTCCGCCAGCGTACGCGCCAACCAATTGCTGCTGGACTACTACGCGCGGCAACGCGAGAAGATCGCATCGGGGGGCACAACCAATCTTGTGCTTCCGGAAATCGGGTACAGCCCGGCGCTTGGGAATCCGGAGATCCGCACACGCGACCCGGACGCGGCGCAACAGTTAGTGCGCCTGGAAAACGAAGCCTTTCGGACCCGCTTGGAGCATTACACGCGTTACCACCCGCAAACCGACGATGCCTACTGGAATACCTGGCACGCCCGTCTTGCCTCACTCGGTACGGCCGCCCCGGGGGACTTGCCACGCCAGGGACAGTTGTTCTGGGAAGGAGTCCAGACGGTGCTCAAGGCGCCGCACAATGAGGACCCCCTCTGCGCAAGCCGCCTGCAGGTACTGTTCGCCCTGCACGAGATCATTCGCGGATGCCCCCATGTGTGGCAGGGGAGTAACTACGTTGTGGTGGAGGGTGCCTTCTACCATGAGATTATCGAGAAGATGATCGCGCACAAGGATCCCTACGTGCGGCTCGTCGGCCACCATGCCCGGCTGATCGCCCTTGGATGGCAAGACACACCACGGACGGTATCGCGGGAGGAGATCGAGTCGCGGCGGGCGCTTTTCGACACGATCATTAATGAGATCCCTCCGGACCATCGCTATCGAGAATCCCGCAGTAACCAATCCTACGGGTGTGAGTTTTCGATCATGCGCCTCTGTGTAAACCCGAAAATACTCGATCTCCAACAGGGTATTCTACCGAAGGACGAATTCAACTATGCGCTCGACAATGGGATTAAACTCATCGAGCAAGTGATAGATAGCGGTGACGCCGCGCGGTTCAGGGGATGGAATCAATACGACAGCTCTTTTTGGGGTTGGTTGGACCTGCTCGCGAAATGCGGGCGATCCGCTCAAGCCTTGAAACTGGTCGATGGAATCAAGGCAATGCCAAGGGGAATCAATGCGAAATGGATCTCCACGGGACTGGCCGAGCGGCGTGAACGCTACGCGCGTATGATGCACGGGGTCACTCTCGAATCGCCTGGCAAGGCAATTGTGGACGAAAGTGCGGCCTGGAAGGACTACGAGATCAGGCCACTGCCATTTCGAGTCGAATCAGTAAGAGATCCGTACTCCCGTGTACCGCCCCTGGTTTGCTCGGAAGGCAACCTGATCGGCTTCGTCGTGCCGGCGGGTCAGTCCATCAACATTTCTGTCTTCTGGCTTCCAACCGGTGCCATCGTGCGCAAGAGGGAGGTCCGCCTGGATCTTCCGTCCGATTCATTTGGCAACATGCCGTTCAGCCCGGAACAGAACATCCTCACCGCGGCGCTGCATGGAGAAACCTGCTACGTGGGCACATCCATCGGGTTGTTGGCCGTTCCATTGAACGGAGGGGATATCCGCCTGCTCACGGCCAAGGATGGACTTCCGGGGAAACTGGTCAGGAGTGTGGGATGGTACGGAGATAGGTTATATCTGGGACTCGGCGATAATCCTTGGCTCAGTTATTGGAAGAATGCTCCGAGCCAACAACAGGCAGGGGTTTTTGCCTCTTATGATCCGCGATCCGGAAACTTTGAGATTCTCGCTGCGGAGAAGAATGTGGTCAAAACCACGCCGCTCGATGGCGAGCGCTTCGGCATAGACAACATCGTCGGCGATCCGGAACGCTCGTGCATCTGGGTTTACGACCGGCAGACAGGTATCTGGAAATTCGACCCTGCTTCCCGCCATTTTGAGTCGGTGAAGATATCCAACCAGGAACTCATCCTCAGCGGAACCCGTTTTTGGAAACCCATTGCGCGACCCCTATTCCTGTTGATTTCCCCGTTGGAAACCGCCGTGAAACTGCCGGGTGGCAATTACCTGAGCCAAAGTTATATGGCCGTCTACGAGGGGGCAGATGTCATGGCTTGTATTTACCAAACACTCTTTCTACTTCACGATCGCCAATCTCCGGCGACACTATCCAAGGCTACGGACGGTTCCCCTCTGTCAAAGATCGAGTGGCTTGAGAAAACCGCCGCAGGTGTGGTGGCGGTGGCGAAGACCGGCGAGACCTTCCTCATCCGGCGCAAAGACCGCGAGGCCGCATATGGCGCCGCTGAACTGACGGCAACAACGGGCAAGGATATGGACACCCGCCTGTTGCTGGCGGCCGCCGAGGGGCGGACGGAGGACGCGGGGCGCTTGATTGCGGATGGCGCCAATACGGAGAGTGCCGACGGTCGGGGCTGGACACCGCTGATACAGGCCATCCACGGCGGCCATCCAGAGACGGCGCTGATGCTGCTGGACCGCGGCGCCAACGTGTTGAAGGCGGCCTTGACTCGAACACCGCAGCAACGAGGGTGCGACATCGTTAATAATGGCGGCCTACCGCGGGCGGGAGAGCACCGTCAAACTCCTGTTGGCGAAAGGCGCAAAGGTCGATTCGAAGAACGTGTATGGCTGGACCGCATTGGCCATGGCATCCCAGAAGGACAACACGGGCGTCGTGTCGGCGCTGCTCGCGAAGGGAGCGGACGTGGAATCCAGGAACCAGGGTGGCTGGACGCCGATCATGATCGCTACGCATAACGGCTGCGCGGCCGTCGTAAAGGAACTGCTTGCGCATGGAGCCAAGCCTCCAAAGTGAACCCATTCGGGCAGCAAACCACGGAATCGTATGTTTACCTGGTGCCATTTGAGGAATCGGACGAGGGCCGCTTCCTGAAGACCATCATTCCCAGCAGAAAAGCAACACGCCAATATTTGGGAGAGGACTATGCAGAAGATCAGACTCGATAAAGAAGAACAAGATATTCTTGATTCTTTTGAGCGTGGCGAATGGAAACCCGCAGCCAATCGGATCCGTGAAATTGCGCGGCATGTACGCTACGCGCGCAACACCATGGCTAAGGATAGGAGAGTCAACATCCGCATCTCATCCACGATCTTGAGGGAATCCAGGCCCTTGCCGTCGAAGACGGTATGCCCTATCAGACCCTCATGGCGAGCGTACTTCATCGGTATGTGTCAGGCCGGTTTGTGGAAAGAACCAGCCGAACACCCGGTCGCAACATACGCGTTGATGCGCGCCGCTGAACCGGATCGTGCGAGGGAACTCAATAAACATGTGATCGAACGCGGAGGATGAATATCATGCATGACATTGTTACGAACCTGGGCTGGGCCGCTTTGTTTATGATCGTGACGGCCATCATCGGCACGCTGCTGATTCTGGCGGCGTCGCTGGCGATTCCGAAGATCGTGCAGCGGCTGACGCCGGCGATGGACGAGGAGAAGGAAATCGCGCGCGGAAATCGCGCGGTGGCCGAGTATTTCGGACGCGTGGTCTCCGCCAGCATCATCGCCGTTGGCATCGTCGTGGCGGCATCGCTCCTCGGCGGCATCCTCTTCGCCGTGCTCTGAACATGCGGCGCAGCATGCAGTCATCCATAACTGGCATTCGCCTTCGCTTCGTAAACGCCGCCGCCCTGGCGGCGCTGTTGACGGCGCTGCCGTCGCCGACGCTGGCCCGCGGAGGCGGCGGCTGCCTGGAACGGGGATCGCGCGTCTTAACCCCGGCTGGCGAGGTGGCAATCGAAAACCTGCGGCCGGGCGACGCAGTGCTCGCATACGCGGAGGTGACGATCCGCACCGCCGAGGTGCAGGCGGTGACATCGGTCGAACCTGAGAACTATTGCGAACTCGCGGCCGGCGGCCGCAGCCTGCGCCTGACCGCCGAACATCCCATCGAAACCGCGCCCGGCGTCTTTCGCGTGGCTTCATCCATGCGCGCCGGAGACCGGGTTCGGATGCTGGCAGATGGACACGTATCGGCGGCGACTGTCACGGCAGCACTCTTCATTCCCGCCACCGCGCCCGCCTACAACCTGCTCGTCGCGCCTGACGGCACCTACATTGCCAACGGGATCGTGGTGCACAACAAGGGCTGCTTCCTGCCGGAAACGCCGATCCGCATGGCGGACGGCACGGAGAGGCCCATCTCCGCGGTCCGGCCGGGCGACCGCGTCATGGCCTTTGCGTCGGACGACCGCATGACGGTCACCGCGGTGCGCGCGGTGCTGACGCACGAGGTGGCCGAGTCGCGCATTGTGCGAACGGCGGCCGTCACGCTGCATGTGACGGCGGAGCATCCGTTTTATGTCGGCGGCGGCACTTTCAAAACGCTTGAAGCGCTGCGCGTGAACGATGCCATCATGGTCTTCGATGGACAGACGCTGCGTCCGCAAACGATCGGCGCCATCGAGACCGTGCGCGCTGCGCAGCGCGTCTATAACCTGCAAACAGAGGCCCCGCACACCTTCCTCGCCAGCGGCGTGGCCGTGCATAACAAAGGTGGCGGAGGCGGCGGACACAGCAGCGGCGGTTCCCATGGGAGCAGTTTTCACAGCAGCAGTAGCGGTTCCCATGGCGGTTCCGGCGACAATGGTTCACCAGCGCCAGCCTTGATCTTTATTGGCGTCGTCTTGCTCATCATCATAATCTCCAAGGCGCGCTCGGGTACGGACGAAAATCTGGACTTTGTTTTCAAACCCGCCCAGGTGGCGAAGAAACAGGACAAAACGCTCGCGCTGTTGCGCTTCCTGGCGCAACAGGACGCAACCATGGCGCCGGAGCTGCTGCGGCAGCAGGCCAAGTCCGTCTTCCTCGAAATGCAGCGCTGCTGGCAGGGGCGCGACGATTACACGCCCATGCAGCCGCTGCTGATGCCCGACCTCTACGCGGCGCACCTGCTGCAACTGGCCGGCATGAAACGCCAGCACGAGCGCAATATGATCGGCGATGTGCGCGTCGACCGTGTGGATCTGGTCAATGTGCGCTACACGCTCAAGGAGGCGCAACGGGAATTCACCGCCTTGATCACGGCGACGGCTTGCGATTATTACGTGAACGACACCACCGGCAAATGGCTGCGCGGCGACCGGAAGCCGGCCACCTTCCAGGAATTCTGGGTCTTCCAGCGCCTTGACAATGCCTGGCGGCTGCGCGAAATCGAACAAACGCGCGAATCGGACGCGCTTAAGACGGACAACTTCTTCGAGCAATTCACCGACCCCGGCGTGGCGCGCATCTACGGCAAGGATGCCGGCAAGGAAGGCGATGCCGGCCCCTGGCTTGAACAGGCCGCGGGCAACAAGGAAACGCGCATCGAGCGGATGTTGAACTTCCTCGTACAGACCGACAGCATCTGGAACCGGCAGGACATGCTGGAGACGACCAGTCAAGTCTTCCTGAAAATCATGGCCGCACAGGAGTCGGGCCGGACGGAGGATGTGCCCGAAGCCGACTTGTTTCCCGAGGTGGCGGCGGGAATGCGCGCCTCAATCGTCCGAAATCGGGAACAGGGGCTGGCGCTCGAATTCCGCAAAAGGGGGTATCCATGTAACGCAAACGCCCCCTACAGGTTGTGTTTTCTTTCGACGATCTGTCGGTAGGGCAATGGGGCGGTCTGCACGGCTTGCTCTACGAGACGATAAAACAGCAAGCCTCGTGATTGAGATGTGCG
>CAIYGI010000115.1 GCA_903925685.1 uncultured bacterium | reverse complement strand
GGCGATCAGCGCACTCCTCGCAGATTTAACCCACGCCGCTTTTTACCACCCTGAAACCGGCGCGCGTTTGATCTACGAACTCGCCTGATAAATACCAGAAAAGTGCCAACTCATTTTCCTCCGAGATCAGGAAGTGTGAAGGTGGTCTTGCCGCACTGTCGCGGCCCCAGCAAAACCACTATGGGCGCTCGGCTCAAAGCGAGCCGGAGTTGCTCCAGATAGTGTGGACGGGGGAGATTGGTCACGTTCTTCATGCGTGAATATTCGGACAGCAAGTCCGAAGTGTCAAGGAATTATTCCGCGATCACAAGTGTGTTGGGCGCATCGTCGAATCGGTACGGATGACGCCTTGTCTTCTGGAGGGACGGGCTCTGTCCCGTCCGTTCCTCCCGCTCCGGCTGATTCGCGGACGACACGGAGGTCGTCCCTCCAGAAGACTAGGCGGATTCGCAAGGATACTCAGATGCGGCACGCGGGTGCAGGATGGATCAGCGCCTCGGCGGTGGTCTGCGGCCACGTCCGCGCATTCCGCCGCCGTTCACACGGCCATAACTGCCGCCCTGGCGTGGTTTGGGAGGGGATAGCGGCGGCGCGCCCGAGGGCGGCGGGGGCAGCGTCAGCATGGCAGGCTCGGGATTTACGTAAATCAGGGGCTGCCCGATATACTGCTCGATGGCCGGCAGGTCGAACGATTCGTCTTCGCAGGCGAAGGTGATGGCGGTGCCGGCGGCGCCGGCGCGGCCGGTGCGGCCGATGCGGTGGACATAGTTTTCCGGATCGAAGGGAATGTCGTAGTTGATCACATGGCTGATGCCGTCGACCTGCAGCCCGCGCCCGGCCACATCGGTCGCCACCAGCACGCGCACCCGTCCCGCCCGGAAGGCATCGAGAACTTTCAAACGCTTGCCCTGCTCCACATCGCCGGATAGCATGTCCGTGTTGATGCCGTAATGCCGGAGATGATCGAAAAGCCGGTCGGTTTGATCGCGGCGGTTGCAAAAGACCAGCACGCGTTCGAGGTGCTTGCTCTCGATAAGATTGTAAAGCAGGGCGAATTTATGGCGGTGGCTGACAAGATAGGCAAACTGCTCGATCAGGTCCACCGTCACGCGCTCGGATTTGACTTCCAAGCGCATGGGGTCGTTGGTCCAGCGCGACGCCAGACGCAGAATATCGTCGGTCATGGTCGCGCTGAACAGCAGGGTCTGGCGGTCTTCACGGCGCGGCGTGGCGTAAACGATCGTGCGCACGTCGGGAATGAAACCCATGTCGAGCATGCGGTCGGCCTCGTCGATCACCAATATCTCGACATGCCGCAGATCGAGGCAACCGCGCGACCGGAAATCCAGCAAGCGCCCCGGCGTGGCCACAATCAACTCGGGATTCTCCCGGTCCAGCCGCATCTGCTGCCGGGCGTAGTCCATGCCGCCGTAGATCGCCAGGGCTTTGAAAGGCAGATAGCGCCCGAGTTCTTCGGCATCCTTTTCGATCTGCACGGCCAGTTCGCGCGTCGGCGCCAGCACCAGCGCGCGCGGCGCCCCACGGTGTCGCGCCACGCCTGGATGACGCTGAAAATGCGTAAAAATCGTCAGCAGAAATGCGGCGGTCTTACCGGTGCCGGTTTGCGCGCGTCCGGCCACATCCTTGCCCGTAAGCGTATGCGGCAAGGTCAACGCCTGAATTTCCGTCGCATACTTGAATTTAAGATCGGCCACCGCGTGAAGCAATTCGTCCGGCAACGCCAGATCGGCGAAACGCGTCTTACCCTCCATCGGCGGAACGACATAGTCGCTGCGTTTCCAGGGAATGACCTGCGGCGGCGGCGCCTTCCGCGGACTCGCCGCCCGCGCAGGCTGGACTGAAGCGGCAGGCGCAGGCGCGTCGTGGCGCACGGGACGTTTGTGGTGTTGACCGGCCGCATCCACGGCGGACGCCGTCCCCCGCGGCGCGGCGGGAACCGCGCGGGCACCCCGGGCCGCCGGTTTCTTTAGACCCAATCCGAGTAACCGTTGCCTGAACTGCCGAAGAAAACGTCGAACCATAAACTTGCCTCGAATTCCGATTAACCCGCGCCGCGGTCATGGATGCCGGAGTCAGGCAGCAAACGCACGCGTTGCACGACTTGGTCACCCAACCGCCGCCGTATCCCCGCCAGCAAATCGGGCAGGACACGACGGGCTTCCATCATCCAAGGAGCGCCATTCACAAAAACGATCGCCGTACCCCGTTCGACCCGCCCCGGGCGCGTGTGCCCCGCCAGACGTTCACCGGCAATCTCGCGCCAGTCACGCGTCAACGGCGCGATGGAAATCCCGTCGTTAACACGCAACCCCGCCAACAGATCGAGCGCGAATCCGGTCAACGGTATGCCGCCGTCCGCGTCACGCCCCGCGAACACGCCTCCGCCTGCATCGCAGCGTTGACAGGTCCGCTTGGCCATCTCCCCGCCTATTCGCCCAGTTGAAAACGCACAAAGCGGCGAATCGTCAACTCGTCGCCCATTTCCTTGCTCTTGGCCTGGAGCAACGCGGTTACGGTAACCTCGGGATCCCTCACGAAGCCCTGCTCCACGAAGCAAACCTGCCCATAGAACTTTTGCATCTTGCCGTCGACGATCTTCCCGATCATCTTTTCGGGCTTGCCCTGCATTTGCTTGGCGTAGATCTCGCGCTCGGCGGTCACCAGGGCCGGATCCACCTGGTCGCGGGTTAGAAACTGCGGCGCACACGCCGTAACGTGCAAGGTCAGGTCCAGCGCCAGCGCCTTGAAGGCGTCCGTGGAGGCCGTGGCTTCCTTGCCGCAGCCCAATTCGACCATCACCCCCAGCTTGCCGTTCAAATGAATGTAGGTCGCGAGCAAGCCCGGCTGGGCGCGCACAAAACGCACGCTGCGGCGCGCCACGATGTTCTCGCCGATTTCCGTGATCTTGGCGACCACGTCATCGCGGCCCATATCGGCCAGCACCCCGTCACGGTTGGCCGCGAGTTCGGCCAGTTTCTTGACGAAGGACTGGAAGCCGGCATTCTTGGCCACAAAGTCCGTTTCGCAATTCACCTCGATCAGTGAACCGTTCCTGCCGTCGGCGGTCACGAAGGCGCAGATCAAGCCCTGATTGGCGGCGCGCGACGATTTCTTGGCGGCAATCGCCACCCCGCGCTCGCGCAGAACCTTGATGGCCTTGTCCTTGTCGCCACCCGCTTCAACCAAAGCCTTCTTGCACTCCATCATGCCCACATTGGTCGCTTCACGCAACGCCTGCACCATTTGTGCGGTAATCTCAGCCATACTAAACTCCTTTCAATTACTTGCCATGCCCACGCCGCGGCTTACGCCTGATCGCCGGCGGGGATCTCAACCGCGCCCGCTTCAGCGGGCGATGCCTCCGCATCTTCGGTCGCACTCTTCACAGCGCGCGGCTTGCGCGGCTTGGCCGCCGGTTTGGCCTCGGCCTTGGCTTTAGCCTTGGCCACGGGTTTGACCTCAGCCGCCGCATCCGGCGCAACTTCAGGGGCAACTGCCGGAGCAGCGTCCGAATCGGCATCCGGCGCAACCTCGGGTTTGACCTCCGCCTTATGCTCGACGCGCGGCGCCTTGCGCGTCACTTCGACGCGTGCGGCCTTGCGTTCCTGGGCCACCGCCTTGGCCGCAATTTCCGCCACCGCGCGTTCATGCTCGCGCTTGCGGGCCGCTTCGGCCGCGATATGCGAGAAACTTTCCAGCGCCTGCTCGATATCCGAGGCCAGCAGTTCGACGATCACCTTGATGCCGCGCATGGCGTCGTCGTTGCCGGGAATGACCACCTGGATGGGCGAAGGATCGCAGTTCGTATCCACGATGGCGATCACGGGAATGTCCAGCCGTTTGGCCTCGGCCACCGCAATGGCTTCGCGGTTGATGTCCACCACGAAAAGCGCGCCGGGAAGTTTTTCCATGTCGGCCAGCCCGGTCAGGTTGAAATCCAGCTTCTTGAGCTCGTGGCGAAGCTGGGAGACTTCCTTCTTGTGCATGTGCTCGAACTCGCCCGTCTTCTCCATCTTCTGGAGTTCGCGCAGGCGTTTGATGCGCTTGCGAATCGTCTGATTGTTGGTCAGCGTGCCGCCCAGCCAGCGGCTGGTGACGTAGGGCATCTGGCAGCGCGTCGCCACATCCTTGATGATGTCCTGGGCCGGTTTCTTGGTGCCGACAAAAAGAATCTGCTTGCCGGAGGCCGCCACATCGCGCACGAACTCGCGGGCCTTGGCCAGTTGCCCGATGGTCTTCGTCAGGTCGATGATGTGGATACCGTTCTGCTTGGAGAACACATAAGGTTTCATCCGGGGGTTCCAGCGTTTGGTCTGGTGCCCAAAGTGCAGTCCGGCATCCAACAAAGTCCGCAGCAAATCCGCCTGCGGTGTTTCGGCAGTCGTCATAGGTCTTCCTCCTGATTATACTAGCCGTCAAGGCGCGACCCACACAGGCCGGCTTGCCTATCCGGCAATCCGCTTTGGTTCCGCCAGAGGCTGGCGAAACGCTCGCTTCAACGCGCCTCGGGCCACCGGCCCCAGATGCGTAAACAGAAAGACTCTCATACTCGATGACGGAATACAAGCGCCGATTTCATGCAGCCGCAAATGTCAGGAAAGCTTGACGGCGTCAACCTCAATCTCGAATAGCAGGTCGTGGCGGCAGACGGTTGCGCAGACGGTGGCCAGGGGCAACGCGGGGAGACCGCGCCCGTGAAGATAGGCCTCCAACAATGGGCGGTCCTGGGCGTTCTTGAAGTAGGCAATACCGCGCGTGACATCCTTCCAATCCATGCCGCGCGAGTCGAGCAAGGCTGTCACCACACGCATGGTCAGGTCCACCTGCGCGGATGGATCGCCCGCATGCGCCGTCGTTCCGTCCATGGCAATGCTGGCCGTGCCGGAGATCAGCAGGCTGCGATATGCCGGAAAGGTCAGTTCGACGGCCCGGCTGAAGGAACTCCGGTAGTCTGTCGCGGCGCACTGCAGCGGCGATGGCACAGACAGAACGCGCAGCACTCCCGTCTTTGGCTGCACGGCCAGCAGACTGCCGCTCAACGCGGCGCCCTGCGGGTTCGCCGCGCCAATGCCGGTGCTCGCCGGGACCATCCGATCGAATACGTCGCGCGCTGTGAAAAAGGCCGTGCGCACCGTGTTGAAGGCGGAATACCATTCCAGCATGCGGTCCAGATAAAACCAGGTCCGGATCGTGTCGCCAAAACAGAAACCTTGCTCCTTCAACGCCGCATCGAGGAGTTCGAACACTTCGTTGGCCTGCGCCTCCCGCGAGGTTGCGTGCCGCGCGGGCAATACGCCGACCAAAAAACAGTAGCGGGCGAATTCATCCTCGTAGACACAACCCGCCTCGCGCCCGCCGGCAAAAACCGGAATCAAAGGAGTACCGGAGATTGCAAAGGCCTGCATATATGAAAGATCGTCCTGGGGAGCGCGATCGCCATGCAGCCAGGCAATGCCTCCATCCGCCTTGGAGAAACTGGAGCGTAATGCTTCGTATGCGCGGCCGCCGGCGAACACAAAGCGGCCGAGCATCCGGGCGTTGCGCGCCGCCGCTTCGAAACGCAGTTCGTCGTCCAGCGCCGCGCTGTCCCGGCCGCAGAGCGTGAAGACATGTTCCGAGCGCGAGGACAAAATCAGCGTCGAAGTTCCGCCGGCAGGAGTTCGTTCGATATTTAGTTGTGTATTCAGGATGATTTACCCGCCGGGTACCGGACGGCAAATTTTGAGGTCTTGTTGGGCATCCAATTTGGAACCCGGAATAGGACCGAGTCCGAGCAGGTGCAGGGCCAGATTGCCGACTTCGCCGTTGCGAATGGGCGGAGGCGCTTCGCCATAGGCCGGATGGGTGCCCGCGGGATCGCGGCGCGCACCGGAATTAAACGCATAGAGGTCGCCATAAGCCGCACCCGCGCCCCAGACAAAGAACGGGATCGTGTAAATCGCCGGGGCATCCGCCTGGGCATGGTTCTTGTCCTTGCCGCCATGATCGGCCGTCACGATCAGGGCCGTCCGCCCTTTTAGCGCCGGATTGGTGGAAATCAAGTCCATGATCTGCCCCAAGCACCCGTCGAGTTCAATCAAAGCGGCGTTGAAAGCCTCGCTGCCCCAGCCGCTGCCGTGACCGGCCGAATCCGCCTCGACGAAATGCACGAAGGCGAATTGACAGGGCTGTTCGTTCATGGCTCGCACAAAGTCGGCGGTCAGGGCCCGCGACGCCTTGTTGTATTTAAAAACATCCAGCTTATTACGGCCATGATCCGTTGCGGTTGTGTCGGGCGCCCCGTGTTCGGCATCGTATGACAACTGGAACAGGCTGAACTTTGTCTTCGTCGCCCAGAGTCCGGTGCGTTTGCCGTGGTCGTGGGCCACATCGAAAACGCTGGCGATATAAGCGCCCTTATTGCTGTGAATCGTCACGCCCTTGGCGGGGTCCGTGTTGCTGGTCCAGCCGTGCCCCGCGCTTCCCTTGATCGGCCTGCTGGTGAGCATGCTCGTATGGTTGGGCAAAGTGACGGTGATGTCGTAGTCGTTGCGGGCATTGGTCGTGCCGGCCGACTGCAGTTCAAGCTGTTTGAAATGCGGCAATTTCCCGGCATCCACCAGCGTCTGCATGTATCCCGAGCCCAGACCGTCCACGCTGACGGCAACAACAAAGTCGGCGCCGTGCGCTAGAGCGCAAAATATCCAGCCTGCAAAAAGCAGAATATGCTTCATTCCGGGAGCCCTTTGACTACCCATCGCACACACCCGTGATCTTAATCGTAGTCTTAATCGCAACCGCATCTATGATAAGACGGATTACGATTACGATTTATGATTAAGATTATGAAACCGTCCCCTACAGGGCGCATTTGCGAATCGTTGCCTGAAAATTGGGAAGCAACATAGAAGGCAAACTGGATTTTGGAGGGACGACCTCCGTGTCGTCCGTGAATCGGTGAAAGCGGGAGGAACGGACGGGATGGCTCGTGCTGCGTAGCGAAGCGCTACTTCGCAGAGTTGCAAGCCCGTCCATCCAGAAGGCAAGGCGTACCCGCGACGATTCGCAGATGCGCCCCTCCTGAACGCTCCACCTTCCACCCTCCACCCTCCACCTTCCACCCTCCACCCTCCACCCTCCACCCTCCACCTTCCACCCTCCACCCTGCCTCCTAAGGCGCCGCGACAAATTCCACCCAGTCCAGCAGCGCCTCGGCCTTAGTGCCCGTATACTGGCTGTTGCAGGATATTCCGATGCCGAATTTTTCCGGAACCTTGCCAAAGGCCTTGCGGTAGGCCTCGGCGACGTTGACTTCCTCGGTATACCAGCCGGCGTCTTTGAGGTCTTCCTGATTGCGCAGGCAGACCCAATAAGTGCTCAGCACGCCGCCGCCGTATTTGGCACGGCCGTCGGCGCCCTTGGGCGTCAAGGTCTCCCATCGAAAGGCCACCGATTGCTGGGAGAAATACCCGCCGGAACTGATGTAAATTCCGATGGCTTGATCGTCGGTCGCGGACTTGCGGCCGTCCGCGCCGGTCGGAAGCGTGACCGCCTTCCAGCGCCAGCGCATGATGGGCGTTTTCGCCAGGTCCACCGCCAGCTTGTCGCTCTTCAGGGTCGCCGTGGCCTTATCGGCGGTCATGCGCAGCACGCTGTTGGTGCCGTCCGCGTAGCCGGCGGTAAAGACCGCCTTGCTGACCATGGGCTTGCCTTCGACCGACCAGCTGGACGGCATATTCGTGAAGTTCTGCCGCCATGGCTTTCCGCCGTCGGCCGCCTGCGCCGCAGCCACCGCCAGAATCGTCCCGCACACCCAGACCAAACCGGTTCGCGATACAATTTGCATACAGACCTCCCCATGCTTGTTCGGGGTAGTATCCGCTTCACGCGCCGGCACGGTCAAGCTCATCCTGCCGGACGGAAGTCCTTGATCTGGATCTGGATCGTTTCGCGACCGAGGTAGTTGTTGCGGCACAGAATTCCGGCCACGTCGAACGGGCCATCGGGCAGCGGCCGGCCGGCCAGGTTGAATCCGATCGCATCGCACATGTGTCCGCCGGCGGCGAGCATCAATTTGACGTGCGTTTCGCCGACAATGCGGGGCTGCCCCACAACGCGCACGCCATGGAAGCCCCAGACCGGTTCGGGGTTGCCTTCGCCGAACGGCGCCATGGCGTCCAATCCTTCGATCACTTCCGGCTTGAGCGCCTCGCCGAGATCCAGCCAGCCGTCGAGCGAGAGCGCCGCGCTCAGATCGCGGCCCGCCAGACGATCGCGACAGACGGCGTTGAAGCGCTCGCGAAAAAGCGCGATATTTTCCTGGCGCACGCTTAAACCCGCCGCCTTGTTATGTCCGCCGTGGTCGTCCAGCAGGTCGGCGCAGGACTCCAGGCCAGCGACCAGGTCAAAGCCCTCCACGCTGCGGCACGAGCCGCGCCCGAGTCCGTTTTCGTCGAACGAGACAACCACCGCGGGACGCTGCAGCCGCTGGCAGAGGCGTGAGGCGACAATGCCGATTACGCCCTGGTGCCAGCCGCTGGAGCCGACCACGATGCCAAACTGCGTTTCAGGATCGTAGCCGGGATTGACCTGCGCATCGGCCTGGCGCGTGATTTCGTTCTCGATGCGCTTGCGCTCGCGATTGTCCGCGTCGAGCGAGGCCGCCAGCCGCCGGGCGCGTTGCGGATTATCGGTAAGCAGCAGTTCCAGCGCCGTCCCGGCATCGGAGATTCTCCCGGCCGCATTCATGCGCGGTCCCAGGACAAAGCCCACCTGGTAGGCGCCGATGCGGCCGTTGAGCGCCGCGGCTTCCATCAGCGCCCGCAAGCCGACGCGCTCGCGCCGGTTCAGGCAGTTCAGTCCGTGGCTGGCCAGAATACGGTTATCCCCGCGCAGCGGCACAATATCTGCGATCGTCCCCATCGCCACCAGGTCGATATAGCCGAGCAGATCGAAGGCCTCGCAGGCGGCATTTCCGCGCGCGCGGCCGTAGTCGAGCAGCGCCCGGCAAAGATTGAAGGCCACGCCCACGCCGGACAGCATGCGGGTTTCCGGATTGCCGCCCAGTTTGGGATTGACCAGCGCCAGCGGCCTGGCCGGCTCGCCCGGCACTTCGTGATGATCGGTGACGATCACGTCGATCCCGAGCGAGCGCGCGCGGTCCACGGCCTCGATGGCGCCAGTGCCGCAATCCACGGTTAAAATCAGCTTGGGCCGAAACTCCGCGAGGCAGCGATCCACCGCCGCCGCCGTCAAGCCATACCCTTCGTCCATGCGATTCGGCAGGTAAGGGCTGGCCACGGAACCCAAAGCGGAAAGCACCTGGATCATCAGCCCACAACTGGTGACGCCGTCCACGTCGTAGTCGCCGAAGATGACCACGGCCTCCTGGCTTTCGACCGCGCGCCAGAGCCTTTCGACGGCCGCCGCCATGCCGGGTATTTCCAGCGGATTCGAAAGATCGCTCAGGCGCGGCCGTAAAAAACGGTCGGCGGCGGCGGCGCTGTCCACGCCGCGCAGAATCAACGCCCGCGCCAGCGGTCCCGGCAGAGCGGTGGAAACCGCCAGCGCTTCCGCGGCCGCCGCATCCACATCCGCCACGCGCCAGATCATGAAGCCAGTTGCTTCTGCCCCATGTCCGGTGTCTTGAAGCGGTACCAGAGCAGCGTGATGGGGGTCGCGATATAAACCGTCGAGTAGGTGCCGGAGATCATGCCGATGAACATGGTCAGCGAGAAGTCCCAGATCGACCCGCCGCCCATCAGCAGCAGGAAGAGCACCGTGACGAAGGTCAACCCGTTGGTGATCAGCGTCCGCGAGAGCGTCTCGTTGACCGACTGGTTGCAGACATCCACGAAGCTGCGGTTGCGCGTAAGCCTCAGGTTCTCGCGAATGCGGTCGAAGATCACGATCGTGTCGTTGACCGAATATCCGATGATCGTCATCAATGCCGCGACCACGGTCAGGTTCATCTGCAGCCCGAGGCAATGGGCCAACCCGGCCGTGACCAGCACGTCGTGAAACAGCGAGCCCAGGGCGCCGAGCGCAAACCCGAACTGGAAGCGCCAGGCGACGTAAACCATCATCGCCACCAGCGACCAGACCATGGCCCAGAAGGCCTTGTTCTTCAGCTCCTTGCCGATCTGCGGCCCGACCTCGTCCTCCTGCAGCACCTGGAACTGCGCATCGGGGAAGGCGCTCGCCAGCGTCTTCCGCACCACGGCGCTTTCCTTCATGTCGGCGACCTTGACCTGCAGGTAATCGCGGTTGACTTCGCTCTGCTTCTGGTACTGGATCGTGGCGTCGCGGATATCCGTGGCCTCGATGGCCTTGCGCATCTCCGCCATGCCGGGTTGATGCGCGGTGTCGAAAGTCAGCGTCAACGCCGCGCCGCCGGTCATATCCACGCCGAAAACGCTTCGTGCATCCTTCAAGCCGTCGCGAATCATGTAGGCCCAGCTTCCGATAATCACGGCCAGCGAGATGGCCACGGCGATCTTCCACTTGCCGATAAAATCGATGCGCGTGGGCTTGATCAGTTGCAGCATGCGCAAGCGCTTCAAATCGCTCGTCCGCGACGCAATCACGTTGTACAACATGCGCGTCACGAAAACGGCCGTGAACAAACTCACGATCAAGCCGGCCGTCAGGGTCACGGCATATCCGCGCACGGGGCCCGAGCCCAGCAGGAAGAGAATGATGGCGGTTATGATGGTCGTCAGGTTGGAATCGAAAATCGCGGTGAAGGCCCGGTCATAGCCGGCCGTAATCGCCGCCTTAAAGCCCTTGCCAAGGGCCAGTTCCTCTCGCATTCGTTCCAGGATCAGCACATTGGCATCCACCGCCATGCCGATCGTCAGCGCGATACCGGCGATGCCAGGCATCGTCAGCACAGGCAGCACCATGCCAGAACCGCCGCTGCCAGCGTCGGTGAAAAGTCCCAGGAAACCGGCCACCACGATCAATCCCAATGGCAGCAGCACGACGTTCAACAGGAGCGCGACATCCGCGATCAGTCCGTTCATCAGGTAATAGCCGAACATCAAGACCGCCACCACCAGACAGCCGTACACGCCGGCGCGCACGCCGGCATCCACGGTATCCTTGCCCAGGGTCGGGGCCACCGATCGCTTTTCGATGATCTTGACCTTCGCCGGCAGCGAGCCGGCCTTGAGAATGTTGGCCAGGAATGTGGCCTCGCTGGCGCTGAAGCTGCCGCTGATCTCGGCGCGCCCGCCGTGGATCGCCTCCTTGATGACCGGCGCCGAATAGAGCGTGTCGTCGAGCAGGATCGCCAGCGCCCGCAGGCGGTTGGGATTCGGGTTGCGCGCTCCACCCGGCGCGTAATCGGAGGTGATCGTCGCAAAGCGCCGCGCACCCAGGGGGTCGAACTCGATCTTGACCACTGCCTGCCCGAGTGCGCGGTAGTCCACCGACGCATTGACCAGCGTATCGCCGCCCATTTGCTTGCGGCGGTCCACAAAGCAGGGGGTGTAGACGACCTGCTCGCCGACATGTTCCCGCTCCATCATCAGTTCATATCCTGTCGGCGCATGGAACTTGGCGAGTTTGTCCCGCGCCTCCTGCGTCTTGAAGGCTTCGGCGGCGGACTTGTCGCGCTTGAAGAAGGCCCGCTTGCGCCCCTTCTGTTCCAGGTTCACGATCGTGAAATGCTCCGGCACCTGCTGGCGGCTCATCATATCCTCCACCAGCTTGTCGTTGTCCTGATGCACCAGCCGGAATTCCAGGTAAGCCGCGCTCTTGATCGCGGTTTCCGCCTCTTCGCGTTTCTTATCGTCCACGCCGGGCAGTTGCACCACGATACGATCCTGCTTTTCCGGGTAGATCACCGGTTCGGCGATGCCGAGATTGTCGACGCGGTTGCGGATGACTTCCAGCGCGCGTTCGCGCGCCTCATGCACGCGTTCCGGCAGCTTGGCCTGAATCTGCGCCTCGGTCGCGTCCTTGTTTTCCTCCAGCAACAGCGCGGCCACGCTTTCGGGGTCAATCTGGACCACAAAACTCGTGCCGCCCTGCAAATCGAGGCCCAGCCGGATTTTCTCCGAGGGCGGGCTGACCAGCGCCAGCGAACCCGCGATCGCAACGCCCAAAACAATCCATTTCCAGAGATCTTTGCGTTCCATAATTATCCCCTCTTACTTCTTTTCGACATCGTCGCCCGGCGCCTCGTCCTTGCTGAGCAGGCGGTAAACCGCGCCGCGCGCCACTTCAACCTTGGTATTGTCGCCGATCTTGATCGTGAACACGCCGTCTTTCACATTGGCAACCGTTCCGAGCATGCCGCCGCAGAACAACACGCGGTCGCCGGTCTTGATCGCCTCGATCATTTTCCGGCGTTCCTTTTCCTTGCGCATCTGCGGCCGGATCATCAGAAAGTAGAAGAGTCCGAAAATGATCGCCATGTAGACAATCATCACCATCGGATTACTACCGCCGCCCGCCGCGCCGCCGCCGGCGGCTCCGGGCGAAGCCATGGCCAGGACCAGACCGCTCATCGTGTTCAGACTGTGCATGCCGCCGCTCCTTCTTCCTTCGTTGTTCCGCGCAAAAATTCTTCGCTCCACTCCGCAAACGCGCCGCTCTCGATCGCCCGCCTTACCTCGCGCATCGTCTCCAGACAGCAGTGCAGGTTGTGTCCGGTCAACAACCGCGCGCCCAGCATCTCGTCCACGTTCAACAGGTGGCGCACATACGCCCGCGAAAAGGTCGCGCAGGTGTAGCACCTACACCCCGGCTCGACCGGACGCAGATCGCTCTTCCACATCCCGGCTTTGACCGGATAACTCCCCGCGCGCGTCATCGCCGTTCCATGCCGCGCCAGCCGCGTGGGCATGATGCAGTCGAACATGTCCACGCCCATCGCCACGGACGCCGCGATCTGCCGCAGCACGCCCACGCCCATCAGGTAGCGCGGCCGCGCGTCGGGCAATTCGGACACGCCTTCACGCACGCTCGCCAGCAGCTCGGCTTCCGGCTCGCCCACGCTGACGCCGCCGACGGCATATCCGTCGAACCCGATCGCCGTCAGTTCGCGGGCGCAGCGCCGCCGCAAATCGCCGTAAACGCCGCCCTGGACAATGCCAAAGACTAGTTGTTTCGAACCGGCCACCCGCTGCTGCGCGCACAAAGCGGCCCATGATAGTGTTCGATCGACCGCCTGACAAGCGTATTCACGGTCGCAGGGATAGGGCGGACACTCGTCAAACGCCATGGCGATATCCGAACCCAGCCGCCGCTGAATGTCCATCGCCTCGCGCGGCCCCAGGAAGAGGCGCGTTCCGTCCACATGGGACTGGAAGGAGACGCCGTCAGGCTGAATCTTGCGCAGCGTCGACAGGCTGAAGACCTGGAAACCGCCGCTGTCGGTCAGAATCGGCCGCGTCCAGCCCATGAAACGGTGCAGACCGCCGCAGGCTTCGATCACCTCCACGCCCGGCCGGATCGCCAGGTGATAGGTATTGCTGAGCACGATCTCGGCGCCCAACTCCTCCAGCTCGCGCGGGGTCATGGACTTGACCGTGGCCTGCGTTCCGACCGGCATGAAGGCCGGCGTCTCGACCGCCCCGTGCGCGGTCCAGAGCCGCCCGCGCCGGGCGCCGCTGGAGGGATCGCGCGCCAGAATCTCGAAGGTTCCCGGCGCGCTCATCGGCAGGTCGCCGCCATCAGCGCGGCATCCGCCAGCACCAGCGCCGCCATGGCCTCGACCACCGGGACCGCCCGCGGCAGCACGCAGGGATCGTGGCGGCCCTTGAATTGCACGGTGGCGGGATGGCCCGCCCAATCGGCGCTGTCCTGTGGCCGCGCGATCGTCGAGACCGGCTTGAAGGCCACGCGGAAGAGCAGCGCTTCGCCGTTGGAAATCCCGGCCTGAATGCCGCCGCTGTGATTGGTGCGCGTGCGCATCCGCCCCTCGCGCATTTCGAAAGCGTCGTTATTCTCCGAGCCGCGGGTGCGGGCGCCGGCAAAGCCGGATCCGAGATCGAACCCGCGCGCGGCGGGGATGGAAAGCATGGCGCCGGCGAGCATCGCGGAGAGTTTGTCGAAGACCGGCTCGCCCCACCCCGCTGGCACGCCGCGGCAAACGCAGGAGACCACCCCGCCGATCGAATCGCCATCGTCGCGCGCCGCGCGGATCGCCGCCGCCATCGCCGCCGCCGCGCCGGGGTCGGGACAACGCACCGGCGTGGCGTCCACCGCCGCCCGCGACAAGGCCGCGAGGTCCGGGGCCGCAGCCTCGATTTCGCCGACCGCGCTGACCCAGGCCACGATCTCGATCCCGTGGCGCGTCAGCAGAAATTTTTCGGCCACCGCGCCGGCCGCCACACGCCCCGCCGTTTCGCGCGCGCTGGCCCGTCCTCCGCCGCCGGCCGCCAGAATGCCGTACTTGGTCTTGTAAACGAAGTCCGCGTGCGAGGGCCGCGGCGCGCGGGCCAGTTCGTCATAGTCCCCGCTCCGGCAATCGGCATTGGCGATCAGCAACGCGATCGGACTGCCCAGCGTCAGCCCGCCCTCGGTTCCGGAGAGAATCCGGACCTTGTCATCCTCGCTGCGCGCCGTGGTCAGGTCGCTCTGTCCCGGACGGCGACGGTCAAGCAGCGGCTGAATGTCGGCCTCGCTCAGCGGCAGCCGGGCCGGACACCCGTCCACCACCGCCCCGACGCCACCCCCGTGCGACTCGCCGAAGGTCGTCACGGCAAATATATGCCCAAAGGTATTGCGCATGTGTGTGCCCTCTTCCGATCTCAGACTATCATGTCCCACCGCCGCGGGAAAGGGCTTGCCTAGTTTAAACTCTTCTCCACTTCACAGACCCATCACATGCCCGGAAGGACCCGCAAAATGTTCAGCATCCAAAGCCTACTCCCGCCAGCCATAGCGCCGCATCAGGGCCTCGGCTTCTTGGCGTTCAGGCGGCTCGACGCTTCCGATCAAGGCGATGCCTGCGGGAGAACCAACCTGTTCGACCAGTGTGTCAAGCAGCCGGAATCCGGACTCGTCCTGTCCGGTAAAAACCTGCACAAGTTTGCCCGCCTTGCGAATCTTGCGATAATGCGACGTAAAGTGCCGGCCGCGCAGCGCCGGCTCGACGCGCCCGGGATCGCGCCCTCCCGAGGTCAGCAGAAACAGCGGCCGGTCCAGTTCCCCGCTCCACCACTGCCGATGCACCGCCTTCACACGATCCCAACGATCCCGATTGAAGTCGATCGCCATGCCGTCCAGCCTCCTGTCTGCACTCACGCATTGAAAAACTTGGCCCACCTTAGCAACCCAAGGCAAAGCCATCAAGACGCGCGATTGTGCCATGATCCGCGCGTAGAGAGAGGGCAGGGAGTGCGCAGGTGTAAATTTCCTAGATGAATCTGAAAAAAGATGCAATTTGGTCTTGACAGGCGATATATTGGTGGTATATCACTATATTCATTATGTCCGCTCGCATTCC
>CAIYGI010000114.1 GCA_903925685.1 uncultured bacterium | reverse complement strand
TGCCCCGTAACCGATCCGTGATCGGGAAACATCCCGTTCAGATCGAAGATCGCGCCCGGTCGGCAACTTTGTAGTGCCGCGAAAATTTGGGCGTTGATTTTCAATGATTTATGACGCAAAGCGCGAAACTTGGGCTAGGCACGGTGCTATTTTATTCGGGGTCCGGGCGTGATCTGGCGTGAGGTTCAGCCCTCGATCGCGCCAAGCGGTACTCAAGAACGGTACTCTGGTTCTCGGTATTCAACAAGACGAATACGCGAGGATACGCCTTTGCAAAAATGAGATCGATGGTCAGTCCCACTGATGCACAATACAAGAGGTGCGGGTTCTGACAGGCTCCATCATGCGGGGAAAAGTTGCGCCAGGGTGGGCAACGCGTCGCCGGAGATTACGCGGGGTAGGAAGACGCGCTGGAGGACTGCGCCGGCGTGCTGAAGCAGGGCGGCGCGCACCGCCAGCCGGTCGGGGGCCGAGGCCCCGAGCAGCGCGCGCAGCGATGTCACCGGTTCGCCATGCAGGCCGCAGGGGACGATGGCGGAGAATCCCTCGTCGAGGGCGAGATCCACGTTGAAACTAAGGCCGTGGCAGGTGACCCAGCGGCGCACGCGCACGCCGATGGCGGCGAGTTTTCCGGCATCGGTCCAGGCGCCGGTCTTGCCGCTCCGGCGATAGGCGCGCACACCAAAATCGGCGGCCGTGCGGATGGCGATTTCCTCCAGGCCGGCGACATAGCCATGTATGTTCGCCGCGGCGCCCTTCAAGTGCAGAATCGGGTAAAGCACCCATTGTCCGGGGCCGTGGTAGGTGATGTCGCCGCCGCGCGAAGTTTCCTCCAGTTCGATGCCGCGCGCCGCCAATTCCTCCGCTGAAGCGCGCAGGTGGAGACGGGACTTTGGGCCGGCGAGGGTGACGACCGGCAGGTGCTCGAGCAGCAGCAACGTGTCGGGAATGGCATTCGCCGTGCGTGCCTCGACGAGCTCCTGCTGCAGCCGCTGCACCGGCGCATACGAAAGCGGCCGGTCGAACAGAAAGGCGGCTGGCGGCTTATTTGACGCGTTCGACGGCATAGCGGGCGAGGGCGGAAAGCGGTTCGGCGCGCGTTCCGAGCGGTTTGACGGCCAGCACCGCTTCGACCGCCAGTTCGCGCGCGCGGCGCCGGGCGCAGTCAAGGCCGTGCACGGAAACGTAGGTCAGTTTTTTCCGCTCGATGTCGCTGCCGACCGGCTTGCCGAGTTGTTCCGCCGTCGCCGTGGCGTTAAGCATGTCGTCGGCCACCTGAAACGCCAGGCCCACGGCCTCGCCATATCGCGTGATGGCTTCGAGAACCTGCGCCGACGCGCCGCCGGCGATGGCGCCCATGCGCACCGCGGCGCGGATCAGGGCGCCGGTCTTGTGGCGGTGGATATAGTCCAGGCGTTTGGCGTCGGGGGTTGCGCCTTCGGCCGCCAGATCCTCGACCTGCCCGCCGACCACGCCCTGGCTGCCGGCGCCGGCGGCAAGTTCGCGGATCAGTTGACCGGGCGCATAGGGTGGGGGAACGGCGACGTCGGCCGCCCATTCGAAGGCCAGCGTTAGCAGCGCGTCGCCGGCGAGCAGGGCATTGGCTTCCCCGAAAACCACATGCGCGGTGGGGCGGCCGCGGCGCAGCGTGTCGTTGTCCATGCAGGGCAGATCGTCATGCACCAGCGTGTAGGTGTGTAGCAGTTCCAGCGCCAGCGCCGCGGGCATGGCAGCCGCGGCATCGCCGCCGACGGCCTCGGCGGCGGCCAGGCAGAGGATCGGACGCAGCCGCTTGCCGCCGGCCAGCACGGGATAGCGCATGGCCTGGTGCAGCACGGCGGGACGCGTCGTACCCTCGGGCAGGCGCGCCGTAAGCGCCGCCTCGACGACGGCGCGTTGCGCATCAAGATAAGCGGTTAAATCAAACACGGCGACAGTCTAACGGTTGGAGGTGGGCAAGGAAAAGGGGAAAGCTGAACTGGCGGTTAGGTCTCGCCCGCGGCGGGGCGCATGGCCGCCACGATCAGGCGCGATAATTCGGCATCCGGGGATTCGACCATCGCGCGGGTGATTGTGAAGACGGCGCTGCCGCTGGTCCTGGCCAGCAGGCCAAGGCCGTGCGGGTAATCGCGGAAGATCTCTTCGCAGAGCGCACGAACGGTTTTGTCCCTGGCGATGCTGAGGTCAACCAGCGCATCGATGGCCTCATCGGCGAACTCGATGGTCACGCCGTGTTCGGCGACAAACCGTTCGGCGTAACGATTAACTTCCGAGCGCAGCAGTTCGCGGTGTTCGCGACGGTTGGCGGCCAGCATGGCCGTCAGTGCGCGGCGCGGGTTGTCCAGCGTGGCGGTGGTGATTTCCAGCGATTTGAGCGAAGTTGAAGGCAATTCAAATTTGAATTCCCGCAACGCGCGCTCCAGGACGGTCATCAGTCCGCGGGCGCCGGTGCCCTCCTGGAAGGCCTGCGCGGCGATCGCCTTGATCGCCTCGCGCGTCACGTTCATCTCGATGCCATCGTAGCCTTCGAAATCGCGTTTGTACTGGCGCAGCACGCTGCCTTCGGAGGTCAGCAAAATCCGCTCCAAGTCCTCGGCGCTCAGTGGATCGCAAATGACGCGCACGGGCAGGCGGCCGATGAATTCCGGCTCGAAGCCATACTGGATCAGGTCGGCGGTCTGCACCTGATGCAAAGCTTCGCGGTCCGCCATGGTGGCGGCGGAGGCGCGGCCGAAGCCGATTTTGGACTGGCCGGCCCGGTGGCGGATGATCTCGGCGAGTTTGTCGAAGGCGCCGCTGACGATAAAAAGAATGTGGCGGGTGTTGATCGTGCGCGCCGCCTGGGCGCCGCCGCGCTGCATTTGCAGGACGGACTGCATCTGTCCGACGAGGTCGGTCTGGCTGAATAGGTTGACCTCGGTTTCCTCCATCAACTTGAGCAGATTGACCTGCACGCCGCGCCCGGAGACATCGCGTCCCGTGCCGGGCTGCGATGCGATTTTGTCGATTTCGTCTATGAAAATGATGCCATAACGGGCCAGTTCGACGTTGCCGCCGGCGGTCTTGACCAGATCTCGCACCAGGTCTTCGGTGTCATATCCGACATAGCCGGTTTCGGAAAACTTGGTCGCGTCGGCCTTGACCATCGGCACGCCGATCAGGCGCGCGATGCAGCGCAGCAAGTAGGTTTTTCCCACGCCCGTGGGGCCGAGCAGGATTACATTTGGTTTGGCGTAATCCGTGTCGGCCTCCCCGGGATGCTGGAGACAGCGCCGCACATGGTTGTAGTGGTCGCAAATGGCGACGGACAGCACCTTTTTGGCCTCGCCCTGCTGAATCACGTAGCGGTCCAGGATGTCGCGGACTTCGCGCGGTTTCAAATTGAAGGCGCGAATGCGGTCAAGCACTTCCGCGGCCTTGGCGTCGGCGTTGTCGTGGTCGTCATTCCCCCGGGCGTCGGCCGCTGCGCCGTGGGCATGGGATTGCGTGAAAATTCCGTTCCCGTGCAACAAATCGCGCAGGGACTGCGGGATCTCGTCGCTTGGCGCGTCGGATTGGGACGGGGGAACTTCGTGGTTGCTCATCTTCGTGCCTCGGTCACTTCTCGAAATAGGTATAGCCCGCGATGCTGGCCTTGTAGGCGGCCAGGCTATCGCGCGCCTCGATGGCGGTGATCAGTCCCGCCGTTCTGGCGCGGGCCAGGCGGCGTTTCATGGTCTGCGTGATGGCGCGCGGGTTGTATTCCATGTAACGCAGGATTTCCTCGACGCTGTCGCCGACGATGGACTTGGCGTGCGCGATCGTGCCGTCATCGGCGATATGCACATGCAGCACGTTGGTGTTGCCGAAGAGGTTGTGCATGTCGCCGATGGTTTCCTGGTAGGCGCCGACGAGGAAAATGCCCAGGTAATATTCCTTGCCATGGACCAGGTCGTGCAGCGGCAGCACGGCTTTGACATCATGGAGATCGATGAAGCGGTCGATGCGGCCATCGGAGTCGCAGGTGATGTCGGCCAGGATGCCCTTGCGCGCCGGCCGTTGCTGCAGACGGTGAATCGGCATGATGGGGAAAAGCTGGTTGACGCCCCAGTAGTCGGGGATGGATTGGAAGAGGCTGAAGTTTCCGTAATAGGCGTCGGCGATGGCGGCGTCCAAGTCCTCCATCTCGTCGGGAATATACTTGCGTCCGCGGATGGAGTTGGCGATCTGGCAGATGATGTGCAAAAAGATAGACTCGCCCACGGCGCGCTCGCGCAGCGAAACGTCGCCGTTCAAAAAACGCTGGCGGATTTCGTCGCGATAGAAGACGGCGTCGTGGTAGGCCTCCTGCACGTTGCGCGGAGTGAGCGTGCGGCAGACCTCCATGATGTTTTCCAGCGCCTGGCAGCTGTCCGGGGCGAGCCGGGCGGGTACGCTTTGCGGTTCGAAGCGGCGCGCATGCAGCACGTTGAAGATCAGGACCGAGGAGTAGGCCACGGTGGCGCGGCCGCTTTCGCTGATCAGGGTGGGGTGGGCGATGCCGGCCGCGTCGAGCGCGTGCATGACCACTTCGATCACGTCGGCGGCGTACTCGTGGGGGGTGTAGTTTGTGCTGCACTCGAAGTTGGTGTGCGAGCCGTCGTAGTCAACGGCCAGACCGCCGCCCATGTTGAGCGTGCCCATGGGCGCGCCTTCACGGACCAGGTCCACATAAAAGCGGCAGGCTTCGTGCAGGCCCATGCGGACCTTGCGGATGTCGGGAATCTGGCTGCCAAGGTGGTAGTGCAGCAGGCGCAGGTAGTCCAGCATGCCGCGCTGCCGGAGGTTGTCCACCAGGTCGATGATCTGAGCGGCGTCGAGTCCGAACTTGCTGCGGTCGCCGCCGGACGAGTCCCAGTGTCCGCCGACGCGGCTGGAGAGTTTGGCGCGCACGCCCAGGCAGGGCTTGACCTTCAGGACTTCGGCGCGTTGCAGGACCAACTCGATTTCGCTGGGCATTTCGAGCACGAGCACGATCCGCATGCCGGTCTTCTGGGCATGCAGGGCCAGGTCGATGAATTCCGCGTCCTTGTAGCCGTTGCAGATGATGAAAGCTTCCGGATCGTCCATGTAGGAGAGGGCGGCGGTCAACTCGGCCTTGCTGCCGGCTTCCAGCCCGTGGTGGTAGGCGGCGCCGGCGCGGGTGATGTCCTCGACCACATCGCTCAATTGGTTGACCTTGATCGGATAAACGCCGCGATATTTGCCCTTGTAGCCGAGTTTGGAGATGGCCTTGCGGAAACTTTCGTTGATCTCCTGGATGCGCGAGGAGAGGATGTTCGAGAAGCGCACCAGCACGGGCATGTTGAGGCCGCGCTCGCGGCTGGCGGCGACCAGTTCCATCAGGCTGATCTCGGTATCGCCACGCGGACCATTTGGGCGCACCACTACGTCGCCGTTGGCCGCGACATCGAAGTACCCGGCGCCCCAGCCCCTGATACCATAGAGCTCGGCCGCATTTTCCGTTGTCCAGCGTGTCAGCGCGTCGTTTCGCATGTGTAGCCTGCCTCCGCAAACTGAAAATCCCAATTTTACCACGCTGTCGCACGGGGGACCAGTAAATGTAATTGATCCTCGCATGGGTATGTGGCAGTGTCTTCCGCACAGATGACGCATTCGCCACAGGAACTGCTTGCGCTCCGGCCGAGGCACGCTTTTTTTATCGGCATTGACTCCGACGGCTGCGTTTTTCCCACCATGGAGGTGAAGCAGAAACAGTGCTTTCACCCGGAACTGATCCGGCATTGGCACTTGGAAGCCGTCGCTCCCGCCGTCTGCGAGGTGGCCGGTTTTGTCTTTCTCTACTCCGTTCATCGCGGGCGCAATCGTTTCCCGAGCTTGCTGATGACCTTCGATCTGCTGCGCGATCACCCGGCGGTGCGCGCCGCCGGCGCGGCGGTACGGCTGCCGTCGTGCGATGCGCTGCGTGGTTTCGTCAACTCCGGCCGGCCGTTGGGCAATGCGGAACTGCAGGCGTGGGTGGAACGTACAGGCGATGCGGAATTGCGCGATGTCCTGGCCTGGAGCAACGCCGTCAACGGGCGCGTCGCGCGCGAGGCGGACGATATAGCCCCTTACCCCGCCGCCGCCGAAGCTTTGCGGATTATTCAGGGCTGCGCCGACAGCATGGTTGTATCCCAGACCCCCACCGATACGCTGGTGCGCGAGTGGGAGCGCCAGGGCCTTCGGGAGCGCGTGCGCTTTATTGCCGGCCAGGAGTACGGGACGAAAACCGAACAGTTGCGCCTGGCGACTCAGGATCGCATTGCGCCGGAACATTTGATGATGATCGGCGATGCCCCTGCCGACCGTGAGGCTGTCGAGGCGCTTGGCGGCGCATTTTACCCGATCCTGCCCGGCGATGAGACTGCGTCATGGAAACTCTTTTGCGATGAAGCGCTGGCCCGCTTTTTGAACGGAACTTTTGCCGGCGCCTATGCCCAGTCGCTCGATCGCGCCTTCCGCGCCCGTCTGCCGGAAAAGCCACCTTGGCTGGAAGCGGGGAGAAGGTGGTAGGTGGAAGGTGATAGGTGGAGGGTGGAGGGTGCATCTGCGAATCGTTATCTGAAGGCGGGAAGCAACGCAGGAGGCTATTTTTTGGAGGGGCGACCTCCGTGTCGTCCGTGAATCAGTCAGAGCGGGAGGAACGGACGGGACGGATCCAGTCCCTCCAGAAGTCAAGGCGCATCCGCAACGTATCGCAGATGCGCCCCTTTTTGACGGATTCCCGCCGTGAGCTTTGACATTACGGGCCTAATTTGCAATAGTTGTCGAGCGCACGTAATATTTAAATGACAACAACCTGTCACCTAGCACCTACCACCTGACACCTGCACTCTGCCACCCAACACCAGACACCAAACGCTCGATTTTGACGGAGAAACGTCATGCCCCTGATCGTATTCAAGCAGCAATTGTCAGAGGACGTTGTTTTGATGCGGCTGGATGCGCCGCTGATCGCCCGCGAGCGGCGGCCTGGTCAGTTCATCATCCTGCAACTGGACGACGATTACGGAGAGCGTATTCCGCTGACGATTGCCGACGCCGATCCCGTGGCCGGCACGATTACCATTCTCTTCCAGACCGTCGGCGGCACGACGCACAGACTCGCCCAATATTCCGTCGGCGATACCATCCAGAGCGTGCTCGGTCCGCTTGGAACTCCGACCCATATCGAACGTTTTGGAACGGTGGTCTGCGTTGGCGGCGGCATCGGCATCGCGCCGCTTCACCCGATCGTCAAGGGACTGCGCGAGGCCGGCAACCGGCTGATCGTGATCCTGGGCGCCCGCTCGAAAAACCTGCTGGTCTTCGAGAACGAAATGCGCGCGCTGGCGGATGAACTGATCGTCTGCACCGACGATGGTTCCTACGGCCGCAAGGGGCTGGTGACCGTGCCGCTGAAGGAAATCTGCGGCGGCGCGCCGAAGCCGGATCTGGCCTTCGCCATCGGGCCGCCGGTCATGATGCGCGCCTGTTGCGAAGCCACGCGTCCCTTTGCCGTCAAAACCATGGTCTCGCTCAACGCCATCATGGTGGACGGAACGGGCATGTGCGGCGGCTGCCGGGTGACGGTCGGCGGACAGACAAAATTCACCTGCGTCGACGGACCGGAGTTCGACGGGCACCTGGTGGACTTCGACAACTTGATGCAGCGCCTGCGCGCCTACAAGCCGCATGAAGAGGAGGCGCACCACAAATGTCATCTGGAAATGGAAGCGCAAAAATTGGCGGCGCGGCAAAGGGCGGGTGCGCTATGAGTCACGCGACCCGCACCCAGTTGGAGCAGGCGGCGCAGGCGCAACTCGACGCGCTGCCGGCGGGTAAAGAGCCGCTCAAGCCCCGCGAGCGTCTGGCGCTGCCGGCCCAGGAAATGCCGACGCGCGATCCGGTCGATAGGCGTAAATCCATGCAGGAAGTCGCCCTTGGTTACACTGAAGCCCAGGTTCGCCTCGAAGCGCGGCGCTGTCTACAGTGCCGCAATGCGCCCTGCGTCCAGGGTTGTCCGGTGCGAATCGAGATCCCGGCCTTTATCCAGGCTGTTTCCGATGGGAACGATGCGGAGGCGATTGCAATCATCCGGCGCGCCAGTCTACTGCCGGCGGTCTGCGGCCGGGTCTGTCCCCAGGAATCGCAGTGCCAGTTGCCATGCACGGTTGGGAAGTCGCTGCATGATGTGGGCAAAGCCGTGATGATCGGGCGCCTGGAACGTTACGTGGCCGATTTGGAGCGCGAGAGCGGCGCCCTGGCGACGCCAGTGGTCAAGCCCCCGACCGGCAAGCGGGTGGCGGTGATTGGTTCCGGTCCGGCCGGTATCACGGTGGCGGCCGATGTGCGCCGCGAAGGCCACGAGGTTGTGATGTTCGAGGCCTTCCACAAACCCGGCGGCGTGCTCATGTACGGAATTCCCGAGTTCCGCCTGCCCAAGGCCATCGTACAACAGGAAATCGACACCCTGCGCGCGATGGGCGTACGCATCGAGACGAACTTTGTCGTCGGACGCACCCGCAAACTGCTCGACCTGCTGGAGAAGGACGGCTTTGACGCGGCTTTCATCGGCAGCGGCGCGGGCCTGCCGAATTTTATGAACATTCCCGGCGAGAATCTGGTCGGGGTTTTCTCGGCCAACGAATATTTGACGCGGGCCAACCTGATGCGCGCCTACGACAAGGGGCGCGCGGAGACGCCGATTTATCCCTCGCGCCGCGTGGCGGTGCTGGGCGGCGGCAACGTGGCGATGGATTCCGCGCGCATGGCCGTGCGGCTGGGCGCCGAAGAGGTGCATTTGATCTATCGCCGCACCGAAGCCGAGATGCCCGCGCGGGTCGAGGAAGTGGGCCACGCCAAGGAAGAGGGCGTGATCTTCCATATACTCGAAAACGCCAAGCGGGTGGTGGGCGATGCGTCCGGCCGCGTGACCGGCCTGGAATGCCTGCGCTACGAACTGGGCGCGCCGGACAAGTCCGGCCGTCCGCGCCCGGTCGAAATCGCCGGCAGCGAATTCATGCGCGAAGTGGACACCGTGATCGTGGCGATCGGCAATTCGTCCAATCCGCTGATCCGCCAGACCACCGCCGGACTGGAAACCGACAAGCGCGGCAACATCGTGGTGGACGCCGACGGCCAAACCTCGATCCCCGGCGTCTACGCCGGCGGCGACATCGTGCTCGGCGCCGCCACCGTGATCCTTGCAATGGGCGAAGGCCGCCGCGCCGCCGCCGCGATTAATCGCAGGCTGGCGGGAGGGACGAAGTAGGGTGGAGGGTGGAAGGTGGATGGTGGAGGGTGAATGCAGTTGATCGCGCCAGGTTACGTTGGCAGTTCTGATATAATCATATTCGGTCACCATGCTGTCACTATGCGAGCATGGATTGCGCTTGACCGGTAACGCCATCAGCAATACAGTATCATTATGAATGCGGTGCGCTTCGCGTGGGATCCGGCGAAAGCCGAAGCCAATCGGCGCAAGCACGGCATATCCTTTGAGGAAGCAACTTCGGCCTTCGCCGACGAGAACGGTCGCATGAAGCATGACCCCGAGCATTCGCAGGTGGAGGACCGGTTCATCCTGCTTGGGTTCAGCGCTCGACTGCGACTGCTGATCGTGTGCCACGCTTATCGCGAGAACGACGAGGTAATCCGCATCATCTCGGCACGAAGAGCAACCCCAACCGAACGCAAGCAATACGGAGGCTACCTATGAGAAAGCAATATGACTTTGCAGATTCGGTCCGAAACCCTTATGCGAAACACTTCCGCAAACAGGTCACGATGCGTCTTGGCACAGACGTAATCGCGTACTTCAAAGCATTGGCCCAGGAGACAGGGGTGCCATATCAGAACCTGATCAACCTGTATCTTCGGGATTGTGCTCATTCTGGGAAGAAACTGGCACTTAAGTGGGCGTCATAGGAAGGCCGGGCAGTGTTCGGAATGATGTGCCGTACCTAGTTGCGTTATCACCGATCGAACTTGATCTACCGCCGGACCACATCTTGATAAGCGCGGCTGACATTCAAGGAGTTCCGGCGATTGTCAAGGCAGTGTATGGTGCCGGAGTCACCCAATTGATTCTAGACCGTCAAAATGGGCGTTTGATATCAGTCGATCATGAAGATCGACATTCAATACGCAAGGGCCTGAACGTTATCCGTACGGACATGTTTGTTCCCTCGCCACGCCGGTGCGATCCTTATCGGGGTTTGGCGGGAGTTCTCTATAGTGGAATAAACTTCTCTGACTATGGTTACCCCCCACGAGATGAGGATCTCGCCACGCAATTCGTTTTGGCGCACAACATGAACGCGGCAACGCACATGCGCCAAGGGCTTATGAGACTTCCGTCAGAGTGGGTTGCTTCTTACACAGACGATGCCGGAACTTTTCATGCGCGAAATATTGCCCAGCAGACAGGATCGTAAATCACAGGAACCACCATGGTCTCCTGAATGAGCATCACCGGCTCAACAAGATTTCAAACGCGGCGACAAGCGGAAAATAGTGCGCATGAACACGAAGAAGAAAGCGAAGAAGGGCGAACAAGCATGCGAGTGATCACGCCGCCGATCAAGAGTCAGGGCATCAAAACCAAATTGGTGCCTTGGATTCACGCTTTGGTGCCGGCGGTCAAAGGGCGCTGGATCGAGCCTTTTCTTGGCACAGGCGTCGTTGCGTTCAATTCCGGTTTCCAGGAAGCCTTCCTGAGCGACATCAAGTTCAATCTGGTTACACGGGATCATTTCTACCACTCCGGCGGGAAACTGGAAAATCGCAGATCGGTGGTGGAGGCGCTCGTCTTCAATTTCCCCGCGAACATCCGCAAGCACAATCACGAAATGGAACCGAAGCCCGAGCAAATGATACTTTTGGAAAAAAGGGCGGAGTATATCACCCGGCAAGTAAATCGAGCGCGTGAGTGAGCCATTTTTGAGTTTACTCCTGGCAACGCTCTGCATCGTGGCGTTTGCCGTGGCGTTGATTGCGGCCTATCGCGCATTTGTTGTGCTCAGCCGGCACACAGGGAAACCCATGATTCAGTATCGGATCGCGCAAGGTGGCAGAATTGAGACGATCTATGTCGCCCGGAAAGTAAGACATACTTCACGAAGGCATCCTGAACCGAACGAACGCTCAACGCTTAACGTTCAATGCCCAACGTTCAACTTCTAAACGAGGCTGACGTTGAACGTTGAGAGTTGAGCGTTTGTTCCATTCGGCCTAACACCTAACACCTAACACCTAACACCTAACACCTAACACCCTCTTCTACTCGTGCCTCAGGCAATCGATGGGATTCAGGCGGGCGGCGCGCCAGGCGGGATAAAAGCCGAAAAAGACGCCGATCACGGATGAAAAAAAGAGCGCCAGTCCGATGGATTGCACGGAGACGAGCACGGGCCAGTGGTTGACGCGCGAAACCACGTTCGCCGCCAGGGCGCCCAGGCCGGCGCCGATCAGACCGCCGAGCAGGGATAGCGCCAGCGCCTCCACCAGAAACTGTAACATGATGTCGTGCTGCCGTGCGCCGACGGCCATGCGGATGCCGATTTCGCGGGTGCGCTCGGTCACCGATACCAGCATGATGTTCATGATGCCGATGCCGCCCACGAGCAGCGAAATCGAGGCGATCACGCTCAACAGCAATGTCATGAGCGAGGATACCGATGTGATCGTCTTGGCGATCTCAGCCATGTCGGTGATGGTAAAATCGTCGTCAGATCCCTCCTGAAGACGGTGGCTTTGGCGGAGGATGGCGCTGATCGTACGCGTGGCGGTTGCGATGTCGTCCGCGGAAGCGACGGAAACCATCAGGTTGTTGACGTTGGAAAATGGCGAGTGTTGCAATACCCGGCGGACGGTGGTCCAGGGCATGACAATCGTATCGTCCTGATCCTGTCCCCAGGCGGCGGTGCCTTTGGGTTCCAGAACGCCGATCACGCGGAATGGGATGTTGCGGATGCGGATCGATTGCCCGACGGGATTCTCGTCCAGGAAAAGCTGTGTCACGATCGTAGCTCCGACCAGGCAGACCCGCGCGCCGGTTCGCACGTCCGCCTCGGTGAAATAGTCGCCGGACGAGGCGTTCCAGTTGCGCACGCGGCTGAAGGCGGGGGTGACTCCCTGAATGCTGGTGGACCAGTTGTTGTTGCCGTATACGACCTGATTGCCGGTGCGTATCAGCGGCGACAACGCCACGATGTTGGGGCACTCCCGCGCGATGGTCTCGCCATCGGCCACGGTCAGCGACTGCTGGCCGCCGGACCCCGAACGCACACCGCCGTTGTTCATGCTGCCTGGAAAGATCAGCAGCAGGTTGCTGCCCATGGAGCCGATCTGCGACTGGATCATGACCGCGGCGCCCTGGCCGACCGAAAGCACGGCGATCACGGCGGCGGTGCCGATGATAATGCCGAGCGAGGTCAGCGCCGAGCGCACGCGGTTGCGGCGCAGGGCCCGGAACGCGACCTTGATGGTGGGCCCGATGTTCATATAAAGCGTCCGTCGCGCATCTGAAGCGTACGGCGGGCGAAGCCCGCCACATCGGTCTCATGCGTCACCATGATGATCGTCAGGCCCTGGGCGTTAACCTCCTGGAAGAGTTTCATGATCTCGCTGCTCGAACGGCTGTCCAGGTTGCCGGTGGGTTCGTCGGCCAGGATCACCGCCGGTTCATTAACCAGCGCGCGGGCGATGGCGACGCGTTGCTGCTGGCCGCCCGAGAGCTGGCCTGGAAAATGATGCACGCGCGAAGCAAGTTCCACGCGTTCCAGCATGGCCAGCGCCTTGCGGTGGCGCGCGGCGTGGCCGGTCGGCTTTCCGTAGAGCAGGGGCAGTTCCACGTTTTCCAGCGCCGAGGTGCGCGACAGCAGGTTGAAATTCTGGAAGATAAAGCCCAGCTTGCGGCTGCGCACGTTGGCCAGTTGATCCGGGCTCATGCCGCTGACCTCGATGTCGTCCAGCCGGTAGGAGCCGGAACTTGGCCGGTCGAGACAGCCGAGAATGTTAAGCAATGTGCTTTTGCCAGATCCCGATGCGCCCATGATGGCCACGAAATCGCCGCGTTCGACGCTCAGGGAAACGTCGTCAAGGGCGGTGACATCCACCTCGCCGACATGGTAGACCTTGCGGATGTGCTGGATGTCGATGACCATACTGACCTGCGTGCTACCGGCGGCGACCAGGCATCTGCGGCATGAATGGGTTAACCGTCTTTTCGGCCGCGGCGCCGGGTTTGGCGATCGCGGTCAGCACGGTGTCGCGCTCGCTCAACGGTGAAGGTTCCAAAATCTCGGTCAGCGTTCCGTCGGTAATACCAACCCGGACGACGACCGAAGTTGGCGCGATGGCAGGGTCTGGCTGGATCCAGACCTTCGGTCCGCGCCCGCGCGGGCGGACACGGGCCGCGGAAGCGGTCGCGGTATCGGGCGTCTTGCTGGAAGCGACTTCCGGACTGAAGCGCAAGGCCGCGTTGGGAACGGTCAGGCAGTTCGTGCGGGCCGCGACTTCGAAGTCAACATTAGCCGTCATGCCCGGGAACAATTTCATTTTCGGGTTGCCGGCATGCAGGATGACCGGGTAGGTGACCACATTCTGGAGCGAGGCGGGGGAAAGCCGGATTTGATGCACCACGCCGGTGAATGTTTCCTCGAAGGCGTCCACCCGGAAGCGGGCTGACTTGCCGGGAATGATGTCGGCGATATCGGCTTCCGGGACGCTGGTTTCGATTTGCATGGTGTTCAAGTCCGTTGCGATCGAGAAAAGCGTCTGGGCGGACATGCTGGCCACCACGGTCTGTCCTTCGTTCACGCTGCGGTCGAGCACGACGCCTTCCACGGGCGAGCGGATGGTTGTATAGTCGAGATTGGTCTTGGACGAGCGCAGCGCGGCGCGGCTTTGCACCAGCCTGGCCTCGGCGAGTTTCACGTCGGCCGCCGCGCCGTCACGGTCGGCGATCGCCGCGTCCAGATCCGATTGTGCCGCCAGTTCGCGGGCGGCCAGTTTGCGCATGCGCGCCAGGTCGGCGTCCGATCGCGTCAGCTTGGCCTTGGCGGAGTCCACGGCCGCCTCGCCCTGCTTGACCGTGGCCTCGTCTTGTTCGACTCGCGCCTGGTAGGTGGCGGGATCGATCTGTGCGACGATCTGACCGGCCGTAACGTGGTCGTTGTAATCCACAAAAAGCTTGGTGATGGGACCGCTCACCTGGGTCGCCACCAGCACGAGTTGGAGCGGCTTAACGGTGCCTGAGGCCCGCACGAGCTGGGTCAGGTCGGCGCGTTTGACCGCAACGCCGGTATAGGCCGGAGCCGCGGCGGGGCGAAACCACCACCAAAGCCCGCCGCCCACAGCCAGGATGATAACACCCGCGGAGATTGCAATGTTTCTGTGTTTCATGATTTTCCTAATAGCCTTCAGTCTTCAGCCTTCAGCCTTTGCTTTCTTCTCATTCCCCGCCCGTCAGCCTTCGAACCAGGGCGTCGCTGGATGCCAGCACGTAATGATCGCGCGTATGTTGAATTTCCGCCTGCACCAGGGCAACGGTGGCGTCGGTGCGATCAACCGCCGATGCCGACCCGATACGGTAGCGTTCGTCCACCAGTTCCAGATTTTCCGTGGCCTTGCGGACCTGTAGAACGTCAATGCGCACCCGCTGTTCGGCCGTGGCCTGGGTGGAGAGGGCTGCTGTCAGGTCCTGCGTAAGTTGCTGTTCGCGGTCCGCCAATGTGGAGCGCGCCGCGCGCAGGTCCGTGATGGCGGCCACCACGGCGGTCCGCCGGCGGTCGCCGTCGAGCAGCGGCAGATTGAGTTGCAGCATGCTGTCCAGACTCCACAGCAGGGGAAAGTGGTCGCCGCTGAAAAGCCCGCCGAGGCTGAAATTAAGCGAGGGATAAATATCCGCCACGGCCGCATCCACGCCCGCCATCGCGGCCGTTTGGTCGTGGCGCAGCGCCTGTAAATCGGGATTGTCGCGGTAGGTGATGGCCAGGCTTCCAGTCAGCGACCCCGTAGCGGTATCCGGAGCCGTCGGCGGCTGCACGGCAAAGCCCGGATCGACAATCAAGCCGAGCCTGCGTACGAGCACGGCGCGGGCGGTCACGCAGGCGTTGCTGGCCGAGAGTAATTCCAGCCGGGCGTTTTCCAGGTCAACTTCAGCCTTGGTCAGGTCGTAGCGTGTGCGGTTGCCGATTTCGACCAGCACTTGAGTCTGTTTCAGGTGCTCGTTGAACTGCCGGAGGGCCTCCTGATCGATGCCGACCAGAGCCTGCGCCTGACAGAGATCGTAGAAAGCGGTGGCGGTCTGCCAGCAGGTATCGTTGGCGGTGGAACGGAAGCGCGCCTGCGCGGCCTGCAGCTGGGCGCGGCTCTGCTGCGACTGGGCGCGCAACTTGCCGAAGTCATAGATGGTGTAATCGGCGTTGACGCCGGACGAGTAGCCCTCCGCTGAGTCGAAAGAGGATAGGTCCGCGCGGGAGTTTCCCGTGTTGTGCTGGTATCCGGCCGAGCCATTGGCGGTGGGAAACTGCGCGGCGCGGGCGGCCACTACCTGCTGCGAGGCGAGGACGACGTTTTGAAAGGCGATCGC
Organism: uncultured bacterium; assembly: GCA_903925685.1. Classification (GTDB taxonomy): domain Bacteria; phylum Verrucomicrobiota; class Kiritimatiellia; order CAIKKV01; family CAIYGI01; genus CAIYGI01. Next base: position 13,573 of record CAIYGI010000114.1, on the reverse strand, counting down.
GACCTGCGGCGTGGTCTGCATTGCGATGGAGATCGCCTTGTCCAACGTAAGAACGGTATTCGAATACAGCCCCAGTTCGTCCGGCATGGGTGTGCGTTCGCCCAGCGGTGTGTGCCGCGGATCCTGTGCCAGGCGCGCCTCCCGCACCGTGCTGCAGCCGGCCAGTCCCAGCGCCAGCAGGCCGGCCAGCAGCGCCAGATTCCGGCGGCTGACTTGCAAGCGCGCGCCGCCGCGGCTTTCGCAGTTATTACGGAATAGCCCGGCCGTGTGCCGGTTATGTTGTCGTCGATCGAACATGGTCCTAACGGCCTTCCGTCCGCCGGGCGCACGGCGCGGCCGGCGACTCGGACGTCTCGGCGGTCATGCGTTCGAATAATGCCAGCAACTGTGTTTGTTCCTTAAGGTCGAGCCGGCAGAGCATGCGCGCGGCCCGCTCCCGCCGCCAGCGGCGTAAGTCGCGGTAAACCCGCATACCCGCTGGAGTCAGCGACACCAGCACGCAGCGCCGGTCGTCCGAGTTCTGGTTGCGAACCGCGATATTCTGGGACACCAGGCGGTCCACCACGCGCGTCAGGCCGCTCACCAGCAATCCCGTGCCGGCGGAGAGCGAACTCATCGTACAGGGGGCGAATTCGCCGAGGACGCGGATGGCGCGGAAATCGAGCGGCGTCAAGGTGGTCAGGCGTTTGGGCGGAGACGGGCGGTGGCACATCAGCCGGTCCATGAGCCGCATCAACTCGTCGGTCCGGTTTGTCTGCTCAACGTCTTCGCGCATGCCGCGTAGTATTTCACATTGAGAAAGGTTGTCAATGTGTAATTCGTGGATCAATAGCAGGCCGCGCGCAGGGTGCGTTCCGCCGCATCCATCCAGCCGGGATCGAAGCGCCGTCCGAGCAGGCGCATGAAAATCCGCCGGGCCGCGAGGCGACCCGAGAGCGACGCGGCGGCATAGCGGTCCAGCAGGTGCGGGGGCTCCGCGCGCAACGCCGCCAGCAGCGCGTCGAGCAGGTCGAGCGGTTCCTCATGGCGCGGTTCGAGTACGAATTGCCACAGATTGTCCGGTTCGGCGCGTACGGCGCGGGTGATAAAGGCGGCCAGGGCGCTGCGCCGCGCGAACAAATCCGCGCCGCGCAGGCAGACGGCGCGGCGCGCCGTGCGGCCAGGGCAGACGGCTGGCAGGCCGGCGGCAACTTCCAAAACCACCGTTTCGGGAAAGATATCGGGCAACCGGCGGCCGACGAAACGCGCGGCCCTGGCGTCGGAACGCAGCCGTGGATTGACGGCCAGCGCGGCTTCGACGGCACGCAGGTCGTCTTCCGTCATGCTGGCGGTGCTGCGCACGCCGTAGGGCGGGCGCGGATCGGCGGCAAGTCCCCAGCGTTTCCGCTCGCGACGCAAGGTTGTGCCCGGCAGCAGCAGCGTCTGCATGCACTGAACGTTAACCCGGCGCAGCGGCGCGGCCCACTTCAGGTCGCTCAGCACATCCCGGCGGCGCTGTCGAGGCAGGGCATACATCAGGTCCAGCGTGACGCGCATTCCCTGACGCGTCATGAGGCGCAAGCCGTTTTCGATCCGGGCGGGAGTTCCGGCGCGGCGCACCGCTTTCAGGACGGCGGGCCGACGGCATTGCAGTCCTACCTCAACCTCGGTGAAGTTCGCGCGTTTCAGCAGCGCGGCCTGTTCCGCGGTCAGACGATCAGCCAATATTTCCGCGAAAAACGCGACCGCCCCGCCGGCGTTGAGTTGGGCCAGGGCCAGCAGCAGTTCCGTGAAACGCGGATGGGCGTTGAACATGGGATCGATAAAGCGGATCTCCCGCGCCCCGCGGGCGCGTAAAACCCTCACGCGTTCGATAACCTCGTCAACCGGCAGCACGCTCATGCCCGCGCGCAAGTGATGGTAACGGCAATACGCACAGGTCAGCGGACAGCCGCGCGAAGTTTCCAGATAGGCCATGCCGTGGCCGTCGGGACGCCAGACCGTAGCGTGGGGCGGGGGCAGCGCTTCGGAAAGGTCAGGCGCCGACGGCGTGTTGCTGCCCCAGGCATAGCGTCCATCAGGGAGGCGCCACGCGACGGTGGTGAAATCCGGCCGCGGGCCCGCGCCGCGCAAGGCGCGCAGGATGGCGGGGAACACCGCTTCGCCCTCGCCCGCGACCGCCGCATCGGCCACGCCATTGCGGAAAAGGAAGGGATGCGACCGTGCCACCTCCGGGCCGCCGACAACGATTTTCACCGCGGGCGCCCGGCGACGCACGGCACGCAACACGCGCAGCGTGCGTTCCACGTTCCAGAGGTAAAGCGTGGCGGCAACGATCGCCGGGCGCCGGTTTAGCAGGCGGCCGGTCAGGTGAGCGTTGTCGAGGAGTTCATCGGCGGCTGTCAGACGCAGCGGCTGGTACCAGCGTGTTTCGCCGGCGCGGGCCGCGGCGTGAGCCAGATACGCCGCCGCCAGCGGCAGGTTCTCATGGTCCTCGCCGACATCGTTGTCAAGCTGCGGCAATTGGATGAAAAGCAACGGCGATTTTCGGGACGACATGTGCGCAATCCTTTTATAGGAGCGTAAATGCGCCGGGAGGTTGAAGCAAGCTGGAAAAACGCGTTGTCAGGCTTGACAGCGGAGTACACTGCGCCTAGGCTGGAAACGGGTTGCATTACAGTGGAAAAGACTGGGTGAATGGAATATGCCAACGTACGAATACGAATGTCAGAAGTGCAAGCAGGTGTTCGAAAAATTTCAGACAATGACGGCGGCGCCGTTGAAGTTCTGTCCGAAATGCCATGGTCGCGTGAAGCGCCTGCTGGGGACGGGCGCCGGATTTATTTTCAAGGGCAGCGGTTTCTACGCCACGGATTATCGCAGTTCGAACTATCGCAGCGGGGCGAAGTCGGATGCTCCCGGCGTGTCCAAGAGTGACGGTCCCGATAAGTCCGGAACCGGCGGTGCGGACAAGGCCAAGTCCGAGAGCGCGGACAAGGCGAAACCGGAGGCTGCTGGGAAGGCGAAATCGGAAGGCGCTGCCAAGACGAAGCCCGAAGGCGGCGGCAAGGCCAAATCGGCCGGTTCCTGAACACTGAACACTGAACACTGAACACCGAACACTCCGCAGTGATGGGACGTGTCTATGACAGTTCATTGTGCTTTGTGCGGACATGAGAATGAATTGGGGCGGATGTTCTGCGTTGGGTGCGGGCAGCGGCTGCAATTCAACGCGCCCGATGCCATGTCGTTCAAAAACCAGCCGCGCTCTTTCCCGTGGGGCCGTCTTTGGCGCATCGTCCTGTTGATTCTGCTGCTGCTGATCGTCGCTGCCGGCTTGCTCGCCTTGCTACCGCCCGCATCTCTGGGCGGGGTTACGGACAGTGAAGGCGGCCGGGCTACGGAAGAACGTATCCTGGCGGGCCGTTCCTCAGTCTGTGTCGGTGGCCCCGGCGCGGAGGTTGAAGTTACGGAAGCCGCGCTGAATGGATGGCTCTCGAATTGCCTGGTCCGGACGCATTCCGAACCGATCGCGGTGCGGCTGGCGGCGGGCGATCTGACTTTTGAAGGGGTATCCCGCTTCCGCCTCAAGGGCTCTGCCGGACGATATGTCCAGGTGACGCTGCCGTTAACCCTGCGCCTTGGCATGCACCTGCAAGCCGGCCGCCTGGATCTGGATCGTGTGTCGGTCGGGCTGCTGCCCTTGCCCGGGCGACTGGGCGATCCGGTGCGAAAATGGTTTTCGGCGCGTATCACGCCGCTATGGCGGGAACTGCGGCTTGAAACAATAGTGCGAGCGGTTGAAATCCAGCCCGGTCGCGCGCTTCTGCGCCTTGACCATGCGCCATGAATCCCTTTCAGGTGGATAGGCTGAAGACTTTTAGCCTGAAGGAATATCGTAAAAAGAATTCTGAATACCTGAGCAGTTACAAACAAACATGAACGACTGGCGTTTTCATAGAGTTTCCGCGCTGGCATTGCTGATGGCTGCGACCGGCGGCGCGGCGGTCGATACGAATGTCGTGAGCGTCCGCGTCATGGGAGCAGACTTTGGCGGGCGCAACACCGTCGCGGCCTGGTGCCACACGGAAGTGGAACCGGTTCTGGCACGGCTGGAGAATGACTGGCCCCATGGCGCGCCTGTGCTGCTGGTCCGCCTCCAAGATTCGGCCAGGGCGGCTCCCCGCATCGAGCGCTTCTCATCGCCCGCCACCACCGGCGGCGGCATGGGAACGGTTGCCGTCTCCGGATGGGTCAATGCCAACGGCGAAGAATTGCTAGAGGCCTGTGTGGGCGCTGCGCTGAATGCCGGTTTGCGCTGCCCGGTTCCGGACTGGTTTGCCGTCGGCCTTGCGCAGGGTGGTCATCCCGGCTGCCGCGCGCGCAACCGTTTGCTGCGCCGCGCCGCGCCGGCCTCCGTGACGCCGAGTCTGGAGATGCTGTTCTCCTGGGCGCAACTCCCCGAGGAGAACCCGCTAAAGCGCGCCTGGTGCGCTGAAGTGGCGTTGTTCGTCACCGACCACGGCAATGCCGCGACCCGCGCCCTGCTGCAGCGCCTGGCCGAAGGCGCTCCGGTGAAGGCGCTGGATCTGGCTTCGGACTTGAACCTATCCGCCCCGCGATTCGAGCGCCAATGGCGGGACTGGCTGGCGCAACGCGAGCAGGTGTTTCAGGAGATGGGCGGACTGACGCCGGATGCCGTGGACGGGCTGCGGGCGCGCCTGCCCGCCCGTCCAGCGCCGGATGCAACCCCCGTAATGCCGCGGGATTTTTTACGACCCGCTGCCAACACGGAGTCCGCGCGCCGCGCGGCGGCCTGGCAGGCGTCAAGCCTGCGGCGCTTTCAGGCAGGACAGGACCCGGCGCTTGCCGCCGTCGCCGAAGCTTACGCGTTTTATTATGAGGGCCTGGCCCGCAATCGCTGGCGCTGGCGGCTGCGGCACCGGCTGGAGGCAGCCGATCGCGCCTTGAACGAATTGGAACGTCTGACGGTCGAACGCACGCGCTGGCTGGACGCGATCGACAGCCAGGCGGAGAATGCCGGCGATCAGGACGGGATTCCCGGATTGGTTGTTGAAAAGTCCCGCTTGCGGGAATATATTGACCGAATTGAGCGTGAGACGACGGCCTCTGAGATCGCGCACCCCGCCGTCCCTTGAAGTAAAACGCGAATGGATCTGGACGTATGAGCCAAACTAAGACAGCTGCGCGACAGACAACCGTGGGGCGGATTGATCCCGCGGTGTTGAATTTTACCGCTGGCGGGGACGCGATCCTTGACCGTGCCTTGATCGCCGCCGACTGCATTGGTTCGGCGGCGCATGCCACGATGCTGGCGCGTCTGCCGAAGTCCTGCCGCGTGCTGCGCGACGCCGAGTGCCGGGCCGTGATTCGTGAGCTGGGCGCGATCGTCCGCGAGGCCGGCGCCGGCAAGTTCGAGATACGCGTTGAGGATCAGGATGTACACCTGGCGGTCGAGCGCCGCCTGACCGCGAAACTCGGCCAGCTTGGCAAGAAGGTGCATACGGCGCGCAGCCGCAACGATCAAGTGGCCACCGACCTGCGTCTCTATACGCGCACCGCGCTCTTCGATCTGCGCGAAGATCTGGCGGAACTGGCGCAGGCGCTCTTGCGCTTTGCCCGCCGAAATGCCCGCTTGCCGATGGTGGGCCGCACCCACATGCAGCCCGCGATGCCGTCCTCGGTCGGTCTCTGGGCCTCGGCGCATGCCGAGAGTCTGCTCGACGACGGCGCGCTGCTGGCGGCCGTGGCGGCGCTGAACGACCGTTGCCCGCTGGGCTCGGCGGCGAGTTACGGTGTGCCGCTGCCGATCGACCGCAACCTGACTGCGCGTCTGCTGGGGTTTTCGGCGCCGATTCACAACGTGCTTGCGGCCGGCAATGCACGGGGCAAGATCGAATCCACGGTGCTCGGGGCCGCGGTGCAGGTCATGCTCAGTCTTGGCCGTTACGCCGCCGACCTGATGCTCTACACGATGCCAGAGTTCGGCTATTTCCGTTTTCCGCCCGAGTTCGGCACCGGCAGCAGCATCATGCCGCAGAAAAACAATCCCGATGTGGTGGAACTGGTCCGCGCCCGCGCCGCCCGCGTGCTGGCGGCGCACCAGGCGGTGACGCAGATCACGATGTCGCTGCCCAGCGGCTATAATCGCGACCTGCAGGAAACCAAGGGACTTTTTTTCGACGGTCTCGCCACCACGCGCGCCTGTGTGCGGGTGATGACGCTGATGACCGGAGGACTGCGTGCCGACCGCGCGGCCTTGCTGCGCGGCTTCACTCCGCCGGTCTTCGCCACCGACCGCGCGCTCGAATTGGTGTCTGGCGGGATGCCCTTCCGCGACGCCTACCTGTATGTCAAGGCGCACTTGGGCGAATTGCGTAACGTCAATCCGGCGGCGGCCTTGGCCCGCAAGGTGCATCTGGGCGCGCCGGCGGGGCTCGATTTCGGGGCCTTGGAAGCGCGGTCACGGGCCGAAGCGGCCGGCGTGCGGCGCGCGCGAAAACAGTGGTATCGCAAGGTGTCCAGTCTGATGAAGATGCCGTATCCACCGCCGGGTTGAAAGCTCGCTGGGGTTACGAAAAAAAGGGAGGCGTTATGCGAATGAGAAATATGCTGGCCAGGTGGTCTCTGGGTATCGCGCTGTCTGCCGGGTTGTCCTTGGCGCTGACGGCGGGCGTGTCCCGCGCGGCGCCGGCGGGGCCCGCGCCAACACCAGTCGTAACGACGTCCACGGTTACGGCGCCGACAGTGCCGGTGGTTGTGGAAAGCGAGCGGCTTACGCTGGGCCTGATTTTCGAGAAGGGCGGCATCGTCATGTGGGTGCTGCTGCTGCTTTCGATGGCCAGCGTGGCGATCGTAATTTTCGACGCCGTGACATTGCGTCTGGCGCTGGTGGCGCCCGCGACGCTGCGCGACGACGTGATGGGCAAGTTGCAGGAAGGCCGGCGGGAGGACGCCCGGCAAGCCTGCAGTTACCGGCCTTGCGCTTTTGCCGCGGTGACACTGGCCGCGCTGGAATTGGCCGAGGCACAAGACAACAAGCCCGATGCCGCGCTGCTCAAGGGCGCCATTGAGGGCGAAGGCGCGCGCCAGGGGGCGGCGCTGCAGGAACAACCGCAGGTTCTGCTCGATATCGCCGTGATTTCCCCGATGATCGGACTGCTGGGCTCGATTTTCGGCATGGTGGGGGCATTTCGCGCCGTCGCGATGGATGCCGCCAAGGCCAAGCCGATGCTGCTGGCCTCGGGCGTCTCGGAGGCCATGTTCACCACGGCCGGCGGCCTGATTGTGGGAATCCTGGCGATGGGGTTCTACGGCTTCTACCGGCGCCGGGCCGCGCGCCTGGTGAGCGATCTGGAAGCGGTGTCGGACGACCTTTTTAATACGCTGTTGCGGGTGCCGCGCGCATGAACTTCCGCGGACGATACCGAGCCCCAGCCGTCGGCTTTCAGATCGCGCCGATGGTCGACATCATGCTGTTCCTGCTCTGCTTTTTCGTGACTTCGCAGATGTACATGCGCTGGGAAGCCGAAATGGATATCACGCTGCCGACGGCGCAATCCGCCCGCATCGAAGCGCGCCTGCCCGGGGAACTGATCCTGAACGTCAAGAACGACGGGACGGTGGTGGTCAACGGGCGCCAGCTCAACGAAGCTGAACTGGGTACGCTCCTGCAGCGGCTGGTGAAACTTTTCCCGGGACAGCCGGTGGTGCTGCGCGCCGACCGTCGCACGGCCTACGAACATGTGATTCGCGTGCTCGATCTCTGCCGCCGCGCGGACATCTGGAACGTTTCGTTCGCCGCCGAATCGGCGACGGATGCGGTCTCATCCACAACACGATGAACTTTTGGCCACGAGTCTGGCTGGGCGTGGCGCTGGCCTGCCTCTCCGGCGTCGCGCTGGCGTTGACCGCCGACGAGCAGCGCGAATTGGGCGACGGTCTTTTTGCGCGCGGGTTGCACGATATGGCACTGCGCGAGTACCGCGGCTTCCTCGCCGCCGCCAGCAATTCCCCGGCGCGCCCCACGGTTTTGTTCCGGGTCGCCGAATGCGAGCGGGCGCTCGGGCAGACATCCGCCGCGGAGCGCGATTACCGGGCGGCCTTTGCCGCGACCGGCGCCAGCGTGCGTGTTCAGGCGGGGCTGCGCGGAGCCGAGTATCTGGCCGAGCGCGGACAGACGGCCGCGGCGCTGGACTGGATGGGGGAGGTTTGCGGCATCGCGACCGGCGAAACCGGCGCGGCGGCGGGCTACCTCTACGGACTTACCCTGGAGCAGGCGAATCGCACCAACGATGCCGTGCAAGCTTACAGACAGGTGCGTGCCCGCTATCCGGGCACGCCGCAGGCCGCGCTGGCCGCGCTGGCGCTGGGCGGTGTGCTGGCGTTGCGCGGCGAGACCGCGCAGGCGCTGGAACTCTATGCGGCGGCGGCGGCGAAACCCGCCACTCCGCGCGCAGGCGCCGAGGCTTGGTTTCAAATCGGCGAATTGCAATACCGTCAAAAACAGTGGGCGCACGCCGCGCGCGCCTACGAACATCTTTGGCGCGACACGCCGTCCGACGAACGCCTGGCCGCCGCCTGGCTGCCGATGGCCTGGTCGTTTCAGAACGCCGGTACTTACGCCGATGCGCTGCGCGTCGCCGACGCCGCCCGCAAGGCCGGCGCGGCGGTGGCGCCGGATCGTGACGCCGAGTGGCTCTACCTCGAAGCCAATGCCCGCCGCCAACTGCTGCAATACGATGCCGCCGCCGGAGTTTACGGCAACCTGCTGGCGCGTTATCCCGAGAGCGCTCCCGCGGCCGCGGCGGCCTACGAGCGTGCGCTGGCGCTGCACAAGGCTGGACGTCCCGCCGAGGCGCGCCTGGCGGCGCGCGCGTTGACCCCGTCCCCGGCGCAACGCTGCGACGTGGCCTGGCTGATCGCGGAATCGAGCGCTGCCGCGGGAGAAACCAACGACGCAATCCAAGCCTACCGCACTGTGCGCGAGCAATTTCCGGAAAGCGAACTGGCCCCCGAGGCGGCCTATCGTTTGGGGCATCTGCTGCGGCGCAACGGCCAGTCCGCGGTCGCGGCGCCGGTCTTCGAAGAGTTGGCGCACGCCTGGCCGAAACATCTGCTGGCGCCGCGGGCGCTCTTTGCCGCCGCCGAGGCCTGGGCCCAGGCCGGGCGTGACGACGCGGCAGTGGCCGACTGGACCAGGTTGACGGCGGAGTATGGGCAGAGCGATCTGCTGGAAGAATCGCTCTATCAAAAGGCGGCGCTCCAGACGCGGCGACGACATGACGCCGATGCCGTGGCGGCCTGGCAGGAACTGCTGGCGCGGGCGTCGCAGACGCGGCACGGCGCGGAGGCCCATTTCTGGCGCGGTGTGATGGCAGAGGAGGGCGGGAGGGCAGAGGGCGCCGAGGCGGAATATCGCGCGGCGCTGGCGGCGACGCCGGCAGCGGATCTGTTGCCGCGTCTGCGCTACCGCTTGGCGCTTGCCTTGCAACGTCGCGACCGGCCCGAGGCGGCTGCGGAGGCGGCGGCGCTGATGGAAGGTCTTCTGAATTCGCCTGAACAGGATCGCTTCCCCATGGATGTGCTGGAGTGGCTGGCGGAGTATCAGACGGGCCACGGCAATGGCGCGGGCGCGGCGGCGACGGCGGGACGGCTGACGCGGCGGGCGGACAGCGATGGCTGGCGGCAGCGGGCGGCCTACTGGACGGCCCGCGCGGAACTTGCGCAGGGACATGTTGCTGAAGCCGAAACGAATTTGCGCAGCGCCGTGTCCTATGCGGTGACGACGCCGCTCACTCCGCAGGTGTGGATGGAACTAGGGGCGTTGACGCTCAAAGCCGGCCGCGCGCCGGAAGCGCGCGCGGCCTACGAACACGCCGCCGCGTTGGCGCAGGGCGAGGCGCTGCTGCCCGTGCGGGCGCGCGCCTACGCAGGTCTGGCGCGGGCCTACGAAGCCGAGGGCAATCTCGACGCTGCGGCGCGGCATTACCTGAGCGTCGGACTGCTTTTCGACAGTCCCGACGTGGTGCCCGACTGTCTGGCGGGCGCGGCGCGCGTCCTGCGCGCGCTGGGCCGTGTCGCGGAGGCCGACAAGGTGACCGAGGAATTGCGGCAACGTTATCCGGACCGGACAGCGGGGGGCAAGTCATGAGCGTGCGTGTTTCATATCTGCGCCGCGTCGATCCCGGCGCTCCGAGGGCAGACATGCCTCCCGGCACCGGCGCTTCCGCGTCAGCCAGAGATGCGCTGATGCGTTCCCGCTGGCTGCGGCGCAGGCGGATCTGGATGGGCGCCGCCGTGGGCGGTTCGCTGGTGCTGCATGGTTTGCTGGCGCTGCTTCTGCCGACATTTCAACTTCCCGGCCGCATGCTGCCGATGACGGAACGGTTGCTGAAACCGATGCGTCTGACGGATGTGCGCATGGAGGAACTCCCCCCCGCGATCGCCCCCGGCGCGCGGCCGGTGACCCCGCCGCCACTGGAGCCGCGCGAAGGCGGCGCGGAAGTGGCGGGGCAGGGGACGGAGGGACGCGGCGGCGCTGGCGCCGGCAAGGGCTTGGCATTTCATGAAGGCGCCGGCGAAGGCGCGCTGGAACCGCGCGCGGTCGGCGGCGGCGTATTGCTGGGCGAACGCGAAAGTCTGCGCGAGCCGGCTGTGAGTCCGGCCATCCGCTGGGAACCGCGGCAGGAAGTGGTCATGATCAACCGCCAGGTGGCGCGCGAGGAACTGCCGGGCCTGGCGCGGCGCTACCTCTCCGAAACGCCGCGCATGGCGCGGGCTTCCGACTATGTACCGCCCGTGGCTGATCGCGGTAGCGCGGGCGGTGGGAGTTCATCCAGCAATTATTGGCCGCTTTTTGGCGCCGGTCCGGTCGGCTGGGGCGGGCAGGTCGAAGGCGGACCGGCGGGCGCTCCGGCGGGTCGGCGGATCGAAGCCCTGCGTCCTCCCGCCATGCCCAGCATACCGCGTCCGCCCGACGATACGCCGCGCGAAGCGATCTACCGCGCGCTGGAGAAGCATCTCAAAGCCGGCGTGCAGGTTTACCGCGCGCCCCGCGACCGCGACAATGCCTATGTGCTTGTGACCATCGAGCGGCTGGGTCCCGAAGCATTGCCGGTGCTGCCGCGCGACCTGTTGTTTGTGCAGGATTGCTCCGCCAGCATCACGGAACAGAAATTGCACTTCTGCCGCGAGGGCTGGCGACTGGCGCTGAAGCAACTGCGCGCCGGCGACCGCTTCAACGTGGTGGCGTTTCAGGACCGCCAGCGCCTCTGTTTTCCCGATTGGATGGCGGCCGATCCCGATACCGTGGCCCGCGCCGAGACTTTTGTCGGCACGATGCAGGCCTCCGGGAACACCGACATCTACCGCGCCATGCGGCAACTGCTTGACCTACCGCGCACGCCGGGGCGGCCGGCGATCGCGATTGTGGTCAGCGACGGCGTGCCGACCGTTGGCCTGACGGATTCATCGGAGGTGATCGGACAGTTTACGGTGGACAACGACGGCGCGCTTTCCATCTATTCCCTCGGCACCTTCCGCGGTGTGAACGCCTATTTGCTCGATCTGCTGAGCCAGCGCAATCGCGGCGACTCCGTGATCGTGCGCAGCGGGCGCTGGGACATTCCCCAGGCCATCGAACAGCGGGCGCTGGAGGTCAGCCGTCCCGTGCTGACCGACGTGCGGGTGCGCTTTGCCGGAATGGATCTGAACAGCGAGTTTCTGCCCGCGCAGACCATGAACCTTTACCTGGACCGACCGCTGCTGCTCTACGGCCGCGTGCCGCGCAATGCGGCGCGCCTGGTCTTCCAGGTGCAGGGGCGGGCGGGCGACATCAAGTGCGACATGGTTTTCGACCTGGACCTGACCAAGGCGCCGTCCGGTCCTCCCGAAGTGCGCACCGACTGGGCCTGGCAGAAAGCCTACGATTTGATCGGCCGCCACACCCAAACCCGCGCGCCCGACACCGCACGCGCCCTGCGCGAACTCCAACGCGGCTACGACATCCATGTGCCCTATCTGGATGTCGTCGGCGCGAAATGAAGTGTCGTAATCATAATCTTGACTTGAGGCAAACACCGGTGCCTGTTAAGTTCAATCCACCGGACGGGGGAAGCTGTCCGCCCAAACGCTTTCCCAGTCCCTGTCTGCGTGTACTCACAGGTAGGGGCGAATGCCCAATGTCGGGAATACACGATAGAAACGGTTCCCGGAATGGTCCAGATCGTATAACCCGACATTCCGACGTATAATACTGAGGTTCGCCGAGGACAGATGAACGGACGATGCACAGTGCCGGTCGCTTTGCTCGCCCTTCTCATGCTTTCTGGATGCGGCACAATCGGAAGCCTTACCGTTGTCAACACGCCGAGAACGCCGTATGGCGGCGTGAAGAACGACGTACGTGAACTCAGGAAGCTTAATGGCGATTGGCTAACACCGACCTGTTGCCTGGAATCAATGCGCGTCGTGCTGTGGATCGATGTTCCGATCAGTTGTCTGGCCGATACAATACTCTTGCCGTACACGCTGACGGGCCATACTGGCCACCAGGCCGTGCCTTCAACAGACCTGTCGACGAATGCTGTGGAGAAGTGTGGGCAAATCCGGCCACGGTGTTCAGTGACGAACGAACCCAGGAACAATGCGGCGAACCAAGCGCCGGAGGTTACCTCGGGCCTGCGGCCCTCGGAACCTCACCGCTGACGTTGGGCTGACCGTTGATTGAGATGATTTGGGAGTTGAAGGCATTGCGGACACGGGTGACCGCCACAGTCAATTGGGTTTGGGCAGTATCACAATAGTAGACTCGAATGAAATGGCAGTACATACCCGCGATCACCGGTGTTCATGGGAGCATCTGCGGAATCATATGGTGCGCGTTCATGGTTCTCGATCGTTTTGACGCGCACAGCCGTGCTCTCCAGTGTTACGAGACCTTTGGATGGATTCCGGTGGCGCTGGCGTTCTACCTGTTTCACCGATACAAACGACGAAGAGTGCATCCGGCGTTTGCGGAGCGACTATGATTTCTGCGCCGAAAAAAGGCGAAATTCATGTTGACAGTTCCGCATTAATCGCGTAGATTTATTGCAACAATCGCAAAGAAAGGGTCTCGCATTGCCAGAATCCGCAACAAACTGGACGGTATCTGACGATTCTGCTTTGCTTTGGGCGTCAATCTGTCGGTGCTGGTTGACGATCCGTGTCTGCCGGCGGCTGAACGGATTAAGCATCATGTCCTGACTGTTCACGCGCTCCTGGAGCAACTGCGGACCTTGGCTCAGAGTCCGTTGTCATGCATGCCTGCGAGCCCGTAGGCGCGGTGCAGTAGGCGGCCTTTCACACAAGGGATCACAGACCTGTGGCTCACGGGCCGTATGGCCCTGCGTCCAATCTCTGGCCGACTCGCGCCGTGCCGTACGTCCTGGGTCACACTTCCTGATCTCGGAGGAAAATGAGTTGGCACTTTTCTGGTATTTATCAGGCGAGTTCGTAGATCAAACGCGCGCCGGTTTCAGGGTGGTAAAAAGCGGCGTGGGTTAAATCTGCGAGGAGTGCGCTGATCGCC